>CANISN010000016.1 GCA_947470165.1 Burkholderiaceae bacterium
AAAGTAACGGGCTGCTCTACACCTGAGCATGGATCTGCCTTCTTCACAACATCATCTGGCACATTGCCTGCATGGCAATAAGGGAAGCCATAATTTAGCCCTGTTTTTTGCATGCGATGGAGTGTGTCATTAGGTTTATCGTCACCCATCCAGTCACGACCATGATTGGTAAACCAAAGTTGCTTGGTAGTGGGATGCCAATCAAAGCCTACGCTATTACGTACTCCAGTTGCCAGCACTTCCATTCCAGATCCATCAGCGTTATAGCGACGAATTTGTGCATATTCAGGAGTCGGTAACTCGCATATATTGCAAGGTGCTCCAAATGGGACATATAACTTCCCATCGGGTCCAAATGCAATGTACTTCCAGTTATGGTGTTGCTCAGGTGGCAAATTAAATTTAGCGGTCAAGTCTACGGGTTCCACGCTTGGATTTTTTCCAATCCCGTCGTAACGCAGAACCTTATTGATAGCCATCACATATAAAGAGCCATTATTAAAAGCAACTCCAGCTGGCTGAACTAACTTATCGACTACCACGCGGCTGGTACGCTCTTTGCCGTTATCGCTCAACTCATAAACGCGACCAATAGCTCGGGTACCAATATAAATCTTGCCGTTGTCGCCGCGAGCCATAGCGCGAGCACCAGGCATACCTGTTGCCCAAACCTCGATCTTGAAACCTGGTGGTAGTTTCAGCTTATCAATTGGAATTTCGCTTGCTGCTGTAACGGTCATCTTCCCAGGCATTGGCGCTAACTTTGAACTGGCCATATCGGGACCCATACCCTGCTTCCAAGCTGGTGCCGCTGCTACTGGAGCTGGGGCAGCCTCGGCTTTAGGGGGGGGTGCAGTAGCGCAGCCCTGCAGAATCATCAGTGGCAAGGCAAGTGTCGAAAATGTTGCTGCTGAAATAAGTTGCTGTCTCATGATTATTTATCTTTCTTTGATAGCTATTTTTTATATTTAATTTTTATTGGGGTAGTTTCTAGGCCAATTTAAGCATCTTTTTTTGGTTATTAATAAAATTCTCAGTAAGGGTTTTTACTCATAAGTACATATTCATTTGCCAATGGGCTAGTTGTAGGCATTCTCTGCTTAGAACTGATAGCTCACCTTGCCACCAATCATCCAATTTCGGGTGGGAGCGGGCTCGTAAGACCGAAGATAAAATTGGTTCACGATGACCGAACCAACATAGGAGCGATCAAAGATGTTGTTAATCCTAAAAAATTGCGAGGTAGACCATCCGCCTGCAATCTCTTGACGCATTACAGCCCTTAAATTCATGATGGCATATCCAGGAGCCCTATATTGCGTATTAAGATCATTAACAGCCATTGGACCATTAGCCCTTGCTTCTACTGCGGCTTCCATGGATTTATTTGGCTTTACCCAAAGTAATTCAGAGAACAGGCCTTGATTAGGGACGCCAGGAATTCGATTGCCACTTAAAACGGTATTTGCAGTTGTTCCATTGTAATAAGTGTAGGAATCTTTTACCGTTGCATTCAACCACGTATAAGCTATGTTCGCCTCCAAGTGATAAGGCCATTTAAATTGCGCGCTACCCTCGAGACCCTGTCGGTTTGTTTTTGGGGCATTCGTAAAAGAATTTCTCCCTGCGTTTGCAACGCCTATCACTATGTCATTGTTTGTGTTGGCATTAAATACTGCAATATTTGTTTGAATTGCACTCGTAAGCTTAGACTTAAAGCCAATTTCTACTTGCTTCGTATTAGCAGCTAGCAGCCCAAAGTTTGAGCATGAAGAGGTGCAACTAGATCCGTTGACCGCTCCGCTCGCACTGTAAAAAACCTGATTCAATGTTGGTGTATCAAAGCTAGAGCCATAAGATACATATACATTAGAGATTTCTGATAAATAATATTGTATTGATGCCATATTAGTCATGGCTTGATATGAATTAGATCCTGTATTTAGAGTAATAGAATTATTCGTTGCAGAACTTAAATTAGTTTTAGAGTTTCTGATCCCTGCATTAAAAGCTAAACGTTCCGTAATTCGGAAGTCGGCTTGTAGGTATTGATCAAAATTTTTGGCACTCATGCCATAGTCTTGGGATGCAGAACTACTATAAGCCGCTGTTCCGCCACTATTTGTATAAGTTCGACGACGGTCATCGTTTTCATTCATATCGATTCCACTCACCACAGTCACTGGTATATGAACTAATTTAGTTTGGCTAACCCATTTACTATCGATACCATAGAATGTTCTTGCCAAATCAATCACTCCAGACCCCACAGTAGTTGATGTCAAATAC
Source organism: Burkholderiaceae bacterium (assembly GCA_947470165.1). Taxonomy (GTDB): domain Bacteria; phylum Pseudomonadota; class Gammaproteobacteria; order Burkholderiales; family Burkholderiaceae; genus Polynucleobacter. Next base: position 2,290 of record CANISN010000016.1, read on the forward strand.
TGAAGAACATGACGTTGACCCAAGTAAGGTGTGAATAAAAAATTATTGTTCGAGTTAATACGAAAGTCGATCGATGCCCCGGCTTGAGTTTGATCCACTGATTTGCGGGAATTTTGTGAAATAGCGCTTACACCAGCCTGCTTGGGATTTACAATTAATTGGCTCTCAGTTAATCCGTTAGGATCTTGCGCTTTGAGACTCACATTATTCGCAATCAGTGTCACTTTCGTATCCGGTCCACCCATAAAGCTAAATTTTGCATTCTCATTGCGTCTATCGGCAGCGCTTTGATCTCGATATCCATTGGTATGGAATTGCCCGGCATCAATTACATATCCAAGCTCACCAGATTTACCGCTTGCTTTTAATCCAGCTCTGCGTTGTCCATAGGAGCCAACATCAAAATAAGGTTGAAGCTCGGTCTTTGGTCCGCCGTCTTGAGTAAATACCCGGATCACACCTCCTGACGAGTTACCGTATAAAACAGAGAATGGACCCCGCATCACTTCAATACGATCGGTAGATGGCAAATCTATATGGGATATCTGACCCTGTCCATCTGCAACAGTACCTGGAATATTATCAATGATTAATCTAATCCCTCGCGTTCCAAAGGTGGAATTAGCTCCAAACCCACGTGAAGATATTTGTAGATCCTGAGCATAGTTTTGGCGATTTAAGGCAAAAATACCAGGCACTCGATTTAGTGGCTCAGAGAGATTATCTCTAGCCTGTCCATTTTGAATCTGATTTAGATTAATTAGATTGATGGAGGCGGCTGTATCTAATATTTTCTGCTCATATCTACTGGCTGAGACCACAATCTCATCCAGCGGCGGAGCTTCATACTCAGGCTGGTTCGCAAGTGCGAGTTCCGTAAAAATGCTACCCACCAGAAGAGCTAACGCCTGTTTACGAAAAGTAGGATTTCTAGAATTAACTCTTAACATATCAAACCAATGAATTATCAGCAGTAGTAAGCTAATCGCCACTTGTTCAAATATAGAGATCAGAGCGATTAACAATGGCTACTATATCTTTATTTGCCAAATTGCAGACCCCAATACTAAGCTGAAGTTCAACTACCTGACCTAAAAATTCATTAATTTGTTTTGATGAACGTATCACAGCAAATTTAGCCAAAGGCTTTTATGATGAGATATTGCATTTTAACGAGGTTAATCTCGCTTGTATTTCAGAAAATACATCCCCCCGCTATGGATTAGTCTCAGTTTATATATTGGACTAGCTATAAGCAGCTCCGTATTGGCTCAGCCTACAGAAAAAAATACCGTAGTTGGCTCAAAGCGGTTTACAGAAAGCTATGTGCTTGGAGAGTTGCTTAAGCTAACGTTGCGTGATGCTGGTGTGCAAGCTGAGCATCGACAAGGTCTTGGCAATACTGCGATTGTTGTGCAAGCACTCACAACGGGTCAGATTGATGTTTACCCAGAATATACCGGTACCATTCTGCGCGAAATACTAAAACGTCCAGAAACCCAAGTCTCAGTAAGTGAACTTAATATCTGGCTTAAACCTAAAGGATTAAAGGTTGCGATACCGCTAGGCTTTAATAATACTTATGCACTCGCAATGAGAGCAGAGCAAGCCAGAGAGCTAAGCCTTAAGCGAATAAGTGATATTACAAACCTGAGAGAAGAGCAGCAATCTGCTCTACGAATCGCCTTATCGCCAGAATTTAAGACTAGGACTGATGGCTGGCCTGCGCTTGCACAGACTTATGATCTAAAAATAAAACCAGGAAAAGTGCTGGAACATGGCTTAGCCTATGACGCGCTAGTCCGCGGTGATGTCGATATTATAGATGCCTACTCCACCGATGCAGCGATTGCACGAAAGGGTCTAATTCTATTAGAAGATGATAGACAGGCATTTCCGCGCTACGACGCAATACTGTTAATGCGCTCCGATTTTGATGAGAAGCCTCTACAAAGTTTAGCGGGGAAATTAAATGAGGCAACAATGGCAAAGCTCAATGGACTAGCTGAGTCTGGCCTTAGCTTTGAAAAAGTGGCGCAAGGATTTTTGCATGCCTCCGATGATCATCAATATGATCGTACGCAGTTCTCTAGGTTTCTGCAATTGCTCCTTGGCCCAGATTTTTTTACCGCCCTCCGAGATCATATACTGCTGGTTGTTATTTCCTCAGCCATGGCTCTTTTAGTCGGAATTCCTCTTGGTATTCTTGCGCACCGTCGATCCCGATATACGCGTTGGATTTTAGGCGGTGTAAGTATTTTGCAAACCATACCCTCACTTGCATTGCTGACTATTTTAATTGCCCTACTAGATCAAATAGGAGCTTTACCAGCAGTTTTAGCATTATTTCTTTACGGCCTACTACCAATAGTGAATGCGACCCATATTAGTTTGATGGAGGTTCCATCTAATCTAAAAGAAGCGGCCTTGGCTCTTGGTTGTAACGAGTGGCAACTATTATTTTTCATTGAGCTGCCATTTGCTCGACCAATCATCATGGCTGGTTTAGCATCGGCAACCGTGATTGGTGTTGGTACCTGTACCCTTGCAGCATTGGTAGGTGCAGGTGGGTTTGGCGATCGAATCGTAGCCGGACTTGCCGTAAACGATCATGCATTAATGCTTGCTGGAGCGATACCGGCAGCTATCTTAGCGCTGCTTGCTCAAGCTATTCTGACACCTAAACGCAAATAAAGCCCATGCCCTTAAGGTGCATAATAAATATAATAACTAAGACGAGCTACCATGATTAAGAGCTTCACTCCATACAAGATATTCGCTTTATATCAGCAGGTTTCATGATGGAAAACTTCGGTCCTGTTATCTTGATTGAAGTAGTACTAGTCTTTGGAGGTGTTTTGCTATTTGCATGGTGGCAATTACGTGATCTTCGAAAAGAACGAGAGAAAGACCAGAAGAAGAAGGAGCAAAAAGAGGAGTAAGACTCAGTGGAAAACTATTAATAAGCGATATAAGATGCACAAGGCCATATGCCGCAAGGTACACAACTGGTTTAGCTAGCGTGACATCAGGCGTCGAGCAAGGTAAGACAATGTATCGACAAGAACGACCAACAAAATCATGGCGATCAAGATACTACTAGTCTCTTGCATCTGAAATAGACCCATATGAAAAGCAAGCATTTGTCCTAAGCCACCTCCACCCACAACGCCTAAAATAGCAGCCGCACGAATATTATTCTCCCATCGATACAGCGAGTAGGACATGAGTTGCGGAATGATAGTCGGCAAGGTAGCATATAAGAATACCTGACTCTCTGAGGCGCCCTGCACACGCAAAGCCTCTGCTGCTGCTTGCGGTGCGTTCTCAATAGACTCCGAAAATAAACGGCCAAGAACTCCAGTGGTGTGAAGTGCTAATGCCAAGGTACCAGCAAATGGTCCTAAACCAGCCGATATCAAGATTAAAGCTGCCCATACCAATTCAGGTATTGAGCGCAGCCAATTGAGTACTAATCGAAATAAAAAGCGCCAATATGCAGGATCATTGGAATGAGTTTTACTTGCTGGGATTGCAAGTAGTAAGCCAAAAAAAGCTGCCAAGATAGTGCCGACTGCCGACATTGCAAGAGTCTCTAAACTGGCGATCCATAGTTTATGCAAAAAGATTGCTCGTAAATCAGGTGATAGAAGCTCACCTAAAAACCGCCCCATGCGCTTGACACTATCAACCGAAAATAATCGCTCTAACTGAAGATCAAGGGTCCAAAAACTAAGAATAGTTAACAGTAATAAGCCTACTGTGACCCAACATACTGAGCAGTTCCAACGAAACCATGGGTTTGCTTGCGAATTCATCATTGCATGACCTTTCTAAGCCATGCACTTAATAGATCTGCTAAGCCAACTAGCAACATAAAGACAATCAGAATTGTTGCCACTTCTCCGCCATTAAACATCCGCATAGAATTATCCAGTTGTTGACCTAAGCCCCCTGCCCCAACAAATCCAAGTACTGCAGATGCACGAATAGCACACTCCCAGCGATATACGGTATAGCTAGTAAGTTCGGTAGAATTCTGCGGCAAGACTCCATAAAAGAATGCTTGTAACCGGCCAGAGCCATTACGCATTAAATTACTAGCTACATGTTGATCACTGCTCTCTAGGATTTCTGTATAGACCTTACCAAGCATTCCTGCGTACGTTAAACCAATTGCTAAGACCCCTGCAGCCGGTCCAAGACCTACGACCCTGACAAATACTAAGGCCCAAATTAACTCGGGAATACTCCGAATGATGATTAATATCCAACGCACTACTTGACGTACAGCAAAAGGTAAATGATGCATTCGTCCCGATAAGGATGAGATTGATAACACCCGCGTTGAGATCAATGTCATTGGGATTGCCAGTAGTAGCGCTAAAAAAGTACCGGCGGTAGCAATGGCAATAGTTCGCCAAGCTTCTTTAGCAACTAACAACAAAAAATCAGGCTTAGTTTCAGGAGGGAAAAAATCGGCCAGAAATCGAGAGCTAACCTTGAGATTCTCTGGATCTAACAAAATCCAAGGTTTAAACTCCGTTGCTACTAAGGCTGGAACCAAGAGAAGAATGAATGCTGCAGACCAAAACAGTCGACCCATCCAAGCCGGGTCTCTTAGCGCGGGGTTAATATGCGGGGCTAATGAGGCAGACACCGCTTTGTTATCGACAATGAATTATCTTGACCGGAGCTGGCTCAGGCGGACTATCTAGTAAGACAGGCGTATTTTGATCGAGCTCATGTTCATGTTGCCTATAGAGGTCTGCCAAAAGCTCCTTACTAACTTCGCCGCTAGGCAGGTCAAAGACTAATCTTCCATCACGCAAACCAATGACACGAGGAAATTGACTCGTTGCCACATCCACTTGGTGTAGGCTCGTAATTAAAGTAATGGTATGGTCTTTAGCATGTGCAACCAAACTTTCAATCGCTTGCTGTGCTCGGGTAGGATCTAAAGCTGAAAGTGGCTCGTCAATTAACCAGATCTTTGCAGGTGCCAGCAAGGCACGCGCTAATCCAACACGTTGGCGCTCTCCGCCAGAGAGGCGATCTACTCGTTGCCAAAGCTTATCAGCAAGGTCAAACTTCCCAAGAGCCTCACTGGCTTCTTTTATATCCCGAGGGTAAATTAAACTCATCAGGCTTGATAAGAAAGACTGTCTCGGTAATTTGGCTGCAAGTAGTGCAGTAATGACACGCTGCCTAGGGGGTAATGGTGGAGTTTGCGGTGCATAAAAGAGATTACCGCGTAGCTTTTGTAATTTACGAGTAGGCAGCTTCCAAACAGACTGGTTATTTAGAGAGACATTTCCAGACTTTACTTTTAATGCAGCAGCAATCACCAGCAAACAGCTGGTTTTACCTGATCCTGAAGGGCCGATTATTGCTACATGCTCCCCCGGCCTAATTACTAAGGACAGTCCCTGAATTGCTGGAGGAGCGTGCACAGTTGCTACGGGATGCTGAGCGGTAACATCACAAAGCTCGATGCCCAAGTCATTGCTTGTAGTTATTTGATTTAGCACGTCATCAATTAACGAATCAAGCCAGCACTACGTCCTGCAGCCTCCAAACCTTTATAGTTTTCTGGTTTAGTGGGGATGTATTTAGTAGCACGATTGAGGGTCAAGATTTCATTACCCTCTGGATTATTCATACTGAGATTAAGAAGGGCTGCAGTAATTTTCTCGCGCTGAGCAGCAGGCATGTCTGCATGCACCGACCAATTGTAGTTAAAGTACGGCGGGGTTGTAAAAAATACATCGACCTTACTTGTATCGACTTTATTTTCTGCAACAAATTTACGCCATACCGTTATATCTAACGCTGCCGCATCAACACGACCGCTAACAACCGATGCAATGGTTGCGTCGTGCGCTCCAGAGTAGGCTACACGTTTAAAGTCTTTATCTGGATCGATTCCAGCCTCTAGTAAAAAAGAGCGTGGCATTAAATGACCCGAAGTGCTGGACTGCGAACCAAAACTTACTTGCTTTCCTTTTAGATCAGCAAGACGTTTGATACCAGAATTTGTTTGAGTTATGAATACTGACCGAAAATTAGTATCTTCTTCGCGCTGAGCAATTGGAATGATCTTTCCGCCAGAACGAATTTGAGCTTGTACGTAAGTAAAACCGCCAAACCATACAAGTTCAACCTGCTTGTTAACAAGCGCCTCTACTGCGGCAGGATAGTCGTTGACTGGAACAAAATCGACCTTAGTGCCTACCGTACGTTCCAGGTACTTGGTCAATGGGCCAAATTTACGTATCTGCTCGGTTGCAGCCTCTTCTGGAATAGTAGTGACACGCAAGACAGTTTGGGCACCGAGGCCTAATGAAGCGCCAAAGAGCCAAAGGCAAAAGACTAATTTTAGATAATGTGTCATGTATTTACACCTTAATAAGAATAAGTGGGAAATTGTATAGAGGATTTAGAAAATAGGTGCGACCTCTAAGATCGCCGGTAAATCCCATAAATGTCTAGAGAATGTCGCAATAAAATCATGCTAATTTTCCTCCGAATTGGAGCGAACGATCAAAGGCCCTAGATTGCTCTATTTTCTTTAGGAAAAATAATTGCGCCAATTACGGTAAGTAAACTCAATCCAGCAATAGCCTTTAGCATTAAATCAAAGCCATCTAGGTTATAGAGAATAGAAACCAATCCTACGGATAGTCCTGCGGCAGTAAATCCCAAAAAGTATCTTGCCGCATAAGCGCGGCCCCTCCACTCATCAGCCGTATATTTGCCAAGCATCGTATCGTTTACTGTAACTTGTCCAAAAATACCGACAATAAACAAAATCGCCAAAAAAATTAACAAATAATCACTCATTGATGAAGCCAAATAAAGCGTTGGAACAATCATGATGGCTAAGGGTAAGAATACTTTTTTAAGTGGGTACTTATCTAGTAAGTTCCCAATGATGTATTGAGCCAGCGCTCCCGATAAGTAGACAAAAAAGGTAATACTTCCTAAAGTTGCTTTATTGGTTGTTAAGTTTAATAGCCTCTCTTGGAACAGTTTTGGTAAAGCGACAGTAATAGCATTAAAAGTGATAGAACTAGCGATGACTGTTATTACCAGTGATGCCATGACCCAAATCATTACTGACTTTGATACCCTTGCAGAACTTACTGATGATTTTTTAACAATCTGATCAACTGAACTTGGAATGGATCGTAAAAATAAAAAACCAACAACTAAGCAAATGGCTGCGGGCACAATAAACGCAATACGCCATCCCAAGTATTGAGTAATAACACCAGTAATGAGAGCGGAAGAAGCAACGCCGGCATTCCCCCACACACCATTGATGCCAATTTCTTTTCCTAATTTTTCAGCATTAGAAACAAGCATCGCAGTTCCAACTGGATGGTAAATGGAGGCTATCATACCCACCAATAAAAGCATCATGCCCAGCTGTAGCGGAGATTGAATAAAAGACACCCCAAGAAGAGCGAACCCCATACCAAAAAAGAAAATGGCCATCATGTTGTAACGACTCCACTTATCGCCTAACCAACCTGTGAGCAATGATCCAGCTCCAAAGGCAATAAATCCAGGGGTAGCGTATGGAAGTAATTCTCCGTACTTCATATTAAAAGTAGGTGCAATAACAATCACTGCCGCAGCAAAGATCAGCATGGCGTAATGATCTATGAAATGAGCAAGATTAATATAGGCAATGATCTTTTTAGATTGGCTCATATTCTTCCCCTTTTCTATCAATGCTCATATCTTAGCGTATATGGCCTTAGAACATATTTAGGCTACTCTTTAAAAGAGGCTTCTAGTACCTAATACCCCAGCGCATAGAAGGTGGATCTCATTCTAGAAGTGTGTAAAGCATAGCCAGTCAGATCTGTGACCTGCCAAGCATGATTCGAACATGCGATCTACGGCTTAAGCAAAAAACCCATGAGCACCTAATACTGAAATAAAGATGGTGAACAGACTTAACATCAGAATGATTGAATGCAATATTTGTGTTTTACGAAGGTTACCAAAGTTGCGTTCATCTTTAACGATACGGCCATGATCTTTGATGAAAAAAGGTTCAATTAAAAATAACGCTAGAATAAACATAAGCCAGATTAGTAGCATGGAATGCATCCAGAAATAACGAATTTGCATAAAGCGATCCCAGGCATCTAGCAGATGAATCATATAGAAGCCACTCAACCCAGCTAATATTACTAAAGCTCTTGCGACATAGGCAAAGCGATTTTCAATTAGATTAAATATGTAGTATTCATTACCTCTGAAAGATGAACTTCTGATTGCAGGGATAAGTATCATGGTGACAAACGCAACCCCACCCATCCAGAGCACAATACTGAGAATGTGAATTCCGCGAGCAATAGTAAGTGCGTTCACCTAAATATTGAGATGCAATAGCGCATTTTATTCAACCCGCCTTACCATCAGGCCTTGCCCTTGTAAGTAATGGGAGGTATTTAATAAGATATAAAGTAAAAACACTGATCCAGCAAACTCCAGCAGTCACTAAAAAAGGGTAAAACCAGGTATTTGGATTTGAATTGCCCAATAACCAGAAGAAGAGAGTGGCTTGAATACCCAAGTAGCAAATAATTTCAATGGGCCCAGCAAGTAATGCTCTTCCAGTATGACCCAAAGCAGTTCTAGTAATCATGGCAATAATTAAGCCGCCAGTGGCGCCGATTCCAAAGACATGTAGAGCTGGATAGATATTCATCAATCCCAGGTCAGAGAGGCCGAGTAAAAAAAATCCAACTGATATCCATCCATATGAAAGATGCATGATCCATAGTAGCGGCTTACCTTTTGTTGATAGGGGTCTCCAACCCAACAACAAAACTAAATGTAATATGCCAATCACGAAACATGCGACAGCATTTAGCAAAGCGATTGGGTTAAATATTTGCAGGAGAAATGTGAGTGCACTACCAAATATTGTTATCTTAGTGAGAATTAGACTGCGATTTTGCTTAAGTCCCGGACTAGCATTTGCAGTAAAGCTAGGGATAATTCGATTGCCAATCATGATTTCGACCATGACGATCAAATATAAAGCTGCAAATATGATCTGATTAATATCTAGCTTCAGATATCTAAGTAGCGTAAGGTAAAAAAGAGCATTGAGCAATCCTAAGATTATCAAAATGAATGGCAGAAAGAGATTGCGATACATTCGCGCTTTTATAATCAAGCGCCCTATGATGATGGCGACTATCGGTAAAAAACAAATATCAATAACAATCAGCGGGGAGACAGTAAAGGCCCCTATTCTGGCGATAAACCATAGGGCAACTAAGAACAATAGACTCCAACCTTTTGGCGTTTCTAGGCCAGTCCAGGCCCTCACTGCGGTAAGAGCAAAGCCGGTAATAACCGTAGTTGCAAAACCATAAATCATTTCATGGGCATGCCAAATCACGCCGGATATTTCATTAGAACTTCTGATGCCCATGTTCTGTAATTCTAGGAGCCATTCAAATACTGTGAAAATAGCCCAAAAAGAGGCAAGTAAATAAAATGGCCTAAATCCTAATGCTAATAAAGCTATTTTTTTGTCTGTCATGAATTGCTTAGCTAAAAATTATTTATTTTTTGCTACTGCTAATTTTGGCATCAGCGATATGATTTCCAGAGGGAAGATGGATAATTTTTTTGTTTTCAACTTTTTATCAAGACCATCGAGTAGTGCTGGATAAGAGATAAGGACTGGATTAAATGAGAGAGAAATGGATCCCGTCTCCAGAGAGATGCGACTAGTATTGGGATCTACCCCATTTATGCTACTTATTATTTTTTGAATTTCCTGCTTAGAAGCAGCATTGACTACTAAAGGACCTTCAATACCAAAAAATGCAACGATGTGTTTCTCACTTACTGCTTTTGAAACAACGGTATGGTCATATACAGCGGCTACCTTATCCTCAATGCAGTGACCGCAAGCTATTACTGATGATGTACTAACGAGTAATAGACTTGCAAGAAGATGAGCTGCTTTCATCTTAATGGGCGCCACTAGCCTTTGTAGTACCAGCTGGTTGTGTATCTACCCAATGAAAGTATTTGAGGTATTGCTGTACTTCAGCGCTAGTCAGGTTTTGATTAGGCATGGGAATATTGTTGTATTCCTTGAGCATGGCTTTAGCCTCAGGATCGCTAGCCAACATCTTTTCTGGATTCAAGAGCCAGTTAGTAATCCAAGCATCATTGCGACGTTTTGTGAGATTGGCTAAGTCAGGACCTAATTTTTTACCTTGGCCAATTGAATGACAAGCTAAACATTTGCTTTCAAAATCCTGCTTACCTTTTACTGCTAATGGGTCAGTAGGTGTGGCGGTAGCTCCCATATTGTGATGCTCTAAATCTTCACCCTGTTTTTTAGTTGGTGCTTCAGTGCTAATCAAGCCAATGGCACCAGAAGAGGCATTGGCAAAATGATGGTCTACCATGATGTATTTTCCAGCTTCAGGAATGATCATTTCGACGATAGCGGAGTTTGAGGATCCAAGTAAGACAGTCTGCATGCCGCGGAACTGATTGTCGGGGTTCCCTTCCATCCAGACGCGATCAAAAATTGTACCTACTACGTGAAAACTCGAGGTCTTGCTGGGCCCTACGTTTAGAACAAAGAGTCGTACTTTTTCACCAGGTTTTGCAGCTAATGGATTTTTAACCATACCATTATGTTGTCCATTAAATACAGTGTAGTTTGGCATCGCCTTTTTTAGATTGTCAGTATCTAAAACATAGAGGGGTTGTCCCTCAATTTTTTTACCTGCAGGGTCTGGCTTTAAATAGAACTCGCTTTGAATGACCATGTATTCGCGGTCTGCTTTCGTAGGGTAGCCTTCTTTAGGCTCCACAATCACAGCACCATACATTCCGGAAGCAATATGTTCCAAAATCATGGGAGTGCCACAGTGATACATAAAAACACCAGGGTAATTCACTGTGTAATCAAACTCAATTGTTTGGCCTGGAGCTACAGAGCGATATTTGTCTTGTGGTGAAACCATTGCAGAGTGAAAATCCATAGAATGCATCATCGGCGCACTCGTTAATTGCACTCCAGGCATCACTTCATCACTTCTGTTTGTCATACTAAAACGAATTTTGTCACCAACACGAGCACGAATAGTGGGCCCTGGTACTGAATCTCCAAATGTCCACGCTCCAAAGCGTACACCCGGAGCAATTTCAATAATCTTATGGGTGGTGTCTAAACGAACCGTTTTAATCGGAGAGGGATCAAGAGGCTTTAGCTCACTTGTCATATTCAGTGAGACACCTTCAGCAAATGCTCCAGTATGACGTTCAGAGCTTATTTTTGCCGGCGTAGGCTTGAGATCCATCTTGCTAGTGTCGTAAGGGTCAGACTTGCCGCAAGCAAACAACAATGAAGCTAGTAGGCAGCAGAAGGCTAGGTTTCTCAATTTCATATATACCCTATTTATTATTTTTATAATCATCAAACATCTTGTGACTGACCATATACAAGAAAGTAAGGAATAGCTCTACACAAATTTGATATAGCTTGTGATCATTTGATCTAGATCAAGCTTTTAGCCCTTTAAATTGACTATGACCTCAACTACTTAAATTGAAGTGGGAATTGGCCCTGCAAGTAGATGGTTCATCAGCTCTTGCACAGATTTAATCTCAGAGCCGAAAGGGAGCTTCCCAGCACCCCTGAAAAATAAGCCTTTATCTAGGTCACCCTCAAGGGCAAAGCCTAAATGCTTATCGATACAAAATTGACCTACAGCAGCATTTCCATCACGAAGTCCGCATTCAATCAGACAATCAAAGCTCATAGTGCAATGTGCTTTTTTATGTGCCACAGCCTTCAGTTTTGGTTCGGTTGCCAAATACTTAATCAGCCAAGGTGTTTTAATTGCTCTTGCTGGGAGTCCAGCTACGCTAATAAATTCAACGATATCTTCTGGCTTTGCTTCTGCAAGAGTCCTTTTAAAGTTGGGATGCGCAGCACTTTCATGGGTGACAGCAAAAGCAGTTCCTATCTGAGCTCCTGAAGCACCGTATGCTTGAACCTGCTGGATATCTTCGCGAGTAGTAATTCCTCCGGCCGCAATCAGGGGAATGAGCCCCTCTAACCCTGCATTCTTTAAAAATTCAATAGATTCAGTAATCGAATTAATAAAATCATATTTGGGATGATTTAAGTCTTCAACCTTATTAGCACCTAAATGACCACCTGCTAAGCGAGGATGCTCTAAAATAATTGCATTGGGTAGTCGACCTTTCCTTTCCCATTTTTTAACAATAAGCTGAAGGCCTCGTGCATCAGATAGGATGGGAATAAGATTAACCTTTGGAAAATCTTGCGCTAAATCTGGAAGATCTAGTGGTAATCCAGCGCCAACTACTACAGCGTCGATGCCAGACTCCAGAGCCTTAGTAATGTAAGGCTGATATTCACTTACTGCCCGCATTACATTGACCGCTAACATGCCATAACCCTTTGCAAGTTCACGTGCGGAAAGGATTTCACGCTCCAGAGCAATAAGATTAGCCGCATTGATGGCAGCTTTAGTTTTATCCGATGCAGGTAGATGATCTGTTTTAGCCATTAAATCAGGGTGCAGTCTACGTAAATCGATAGATGAAATTGTTCCAACACCTCCTAGGCTCGCAACCTTGCCTGCCAGGGCATGCGCAGAAATACCCACTCCCATTCCCCCTTGAACGATAGGAAGTAAATTTTTATCTCCAATTTTCATGAATCCGAGGCCACCTTCATGCAGTCTTGCTAGCATGCCTGGTTC
>CANISN010000017.1 GCA_947470165.1 Burkholderiaceae bacterium
ACTGCTCTTGATACAGCATGATCGAATGATTGTCATGACCTGGAGCGGAGAGAATTTGCCAATGATAGCGGCCTAATACTATTTCTTCGCCTGGCACAAGCAAACCTTGATGAGTAAAGCGTGGGCAGTCTTGTCCCAGCTGTTGAAAGCTGAGTAAATTTTCATCCCAATGCCCAACTGCGATAGCCTCAGCTTCTGGTATCCAGATCTCGGGGCCGAATTGCTTCGATAAAGCTGCGTTACCACCGCAATGATCTGAGTGCAAATGGGTATTGACTATTTTATTGAGGCTAGATAAGCCATGTTGATTCAGCGCATTCGCAAGTAGGTTAACGGTGAGCTGCTGATGTGCGCAATAACCAGTATCTACTAGCGAAATATCTTCATCACCATAGAGCAAAATATTGTTTGCCGACAGCCATCCCCGCTCGAAAATATCAATTCCGGGTGGCAGAATATAGCCGTCAATCTGTTTCGCTATCATGCTCATTCTTTTGAGAAGTCAGCTCAATAAAAAAGGTGTGAAGCACGAAAACATGAAATCAGGGTCATTAGATTAGCTGCATTAAATATGGGAGCGCTTGCTCAAAAGCTTACGTATAAATGGAATCCTACAACATAACAGTAACGACAAAACTATTGCATAGATTGTTACGGTATCGAAATCGTTCTTTCCTGCCTTATGCCACCAATAATGTAAAACTACAGTGGCTGCGATGAGGTAAACAATGCGATGCAATTGCATCCAGCGGCGACCTAGCTTTTGCTGTGCCCAATGGGTAGAAGTCATGGCAAGTGGGATCAGTAATATAAAACTGATAAAGCCCATCGTAATGAATGGCCGCCTCACCACATCCTTTAGCATTTCTATCAAGTCAAAATTTTGATCTAGCCAAAGCCAGATCCCAAAATGAATACAGGCATAGAAAAAACTGAATAAACCCAACATTCTGCGATACCGAATCCAGGCTGTTGAATGACTAATGAGTCGCAGCGGCGTCATACCTAAGGTCAAACATAAGAAGACTAGCGCCCACGTTCCAGTTGAGCGTGTAATGAACTCAATTGGATTAGCGCCCAGCCCATCGGTAAAGCCGAGCCAAATCAATCTGTCTAAAGGCAAGAGTGCCAGTACAAAAATGAAGGCCTTCATACCACTCAATTGATTACTAAGTGTCAATAGAATTTCTTCAGATCCATCCCAGAGTACATACTAGCAACTTGGTCACTATAGCCATTAAACATTTGGGTTTTTATTTTGGGTGCAAACATCCCCTGAGGATCTCCAATGCGGCGCTCGGTAGCCTGACTCCAGCGCGGGTGGTCTACCAAAGGATTAACATTTGAATAAAATCCATACTCGCGAGCATCAAACTGGCTCCAACTAGTCTTTGGCATCTCTTCAGTCAAACGAATTTTGACAATTGACTTTCCACTCTTAAAGCCATACTTCCAGGGCACTACAAGCCGAACTGGTGCACCATTTTGCTTTGGTAGCATCTCGCCATACAAACCAAAGGTGAGGAGAGTTAAGGGATTCATTGCCTCATCTAGACGCAGACCTTCGCGATACGGCCACTCAATAATTCGACTCTTCATTCCTGGCATTTGCTTGCGGTCCGCCAAGGAAACAAATTCGACATATTTGGCTGAGCCTAAAGGTTGAACCTGATTTAGTAATTTAGATAGAGAGTAGCCATCCCATGGAATCACCATCGACCAACCTTCAACGCAGCGCATTCGATAGATCCGCTCCTCCATGGGAGCAAGCTTCAGTAATGCATCTATATCCAAGGTGACTGGTTTTTGAACTAAACCCTCAATCTTGACGGTCCATGGACGCGTTTGTAAGCTGTCTGCATAAGCAACAGGATCTGATTTATCTGTCCCAAACTCATAAAAGTTATTGTAACTAATTACGTCTTTATAACTAGTCAACTCGTCCTTAAGAATGAAGTTGGGATTAGGCGTAGCAAGTAACTTTTGGGGTTTACTTGCCAAAGCATCCCGAGAAAACCAAGGAGCAAGCGCCAAACCAAATGCACCAGCCGCTGCAGATTTAATCAACTCCCGACGAGCTTCAAAAACTGCCTTCGGGGTAATTTCATAAGAAAGTTGCTTCTGATCATTTAATTGCATCTCAAGGTCTCCGTGATGGATTTAAGCAGATATGATGAATACTGGCCATTTTGCTACGCTTACTGATTTATTGCTGAGTCACTATCTTTGCCTTATAAAAATAGAATCTGGATAAGAAAAAGGGCAAACCACTGGGTTTGCCTTTTGCATGAAACAAGTTGAACTGACTTACTGAGCTTACGGACTAAACTTACTGATTAAGCCACCCAAGCAGACTTCAAGATTGCATTGAGAGTTGCGCTTGGACGCATGACTACTTTGCACTTCTCTGGATCTGCCACATAGTAACCGCCAATATCAGCAGGTTTGCCTTGCACCGCCTTGAACTCTGCCACAATCTTATGCTCATTTTCCGTTAGAGCTTTTGCAATTGGCGCAAAGTGGGCTTGCAATTCTTTATCTTCCGCTTGCGCGGCTAAAGCCTGAGCCCAATACATTGCTAGATAAAACTGGCTACCGCGGTTATCTAACTCACCAGTACGTGGTGATGGCGACTTATTGTTATCTAACAATGTGCCAGTAGCTTCATCTAGCGTACGAGCCAAGATCTTCACTTTTAGATTGCCAGTTTTGTCACCGATATCCTCTAAGGAAACGGCTAATGCCAAGAACTCTCCTAAAGAATCCCAACGCAAATGGTTCTCTTCGATTAATTGCTGAACATGCTTAGGCGCAGAACCACCAGCACCTGTTTCAAAGAGGCCACCACCAGCCATCAAAGGAACGATAGATAACATCTTGGCACTAGTACCGAGTTCCATAATAGGGAAGAAGTCAGTTAAGTAGTCGCGCAAAATATTACCAGTCACAGAAATCGTATCCTTACCGCGAATGACGCGTTCTAATGTGTAGCGCATTGCACGAGTCTGGGACATGATCTGAATATCTACACCCTTTAAGTCATGGTCTTTTAAATAGAGGTGAACTTTCTTAATCAACTCTGCTTCATGTGGACGGTACTCATCTAACCAAAATACTGCTGGAGTATTGGAAAGACGTGCGCGATTAACCGCTAACTTCACCCAATCACGAATTGGTGCATCTTTAGCCTGACACATGCGCCAGATATCACCCTCTTCAACATTCTGCTCGAGCAATACTGTGCCATCATCAGCAACAATACGAGCTACACCGGCTTCAGTAATCTCAAACGTCTTATCATGTGAACCGTACTCTTCAGCCTGCTGAGCCATCAAGCCCACATTGGGTACAGTACCCATCGTAGTTGGGTCAAAGTTACCGTGAGTCTTACAGAAATTAACTATCTCTTGGTAAATACGAGCGAAGGTACTCTCTGGAATCACCGCCTTGGTATCGTGCAAACGACCATCAGCGCCCCACATCTTGCCGCCAACACGAATCATCGCTGGCATAGATGCGTCCACAATCACATCGCTTGGTGAATGGAGGTTAGTAATACCTTTAGCAGAATCGACCATCGCCAATGCAGGACGATGCTCATGGCATGCATGTAAATCATGGATGATTTCTTCGCGCTTAGATTCTGGCAAAGTCTTAATCTTGTCGTACAGACTGCTCATACCGTTATTGGCATTAACGCCTAGCTCTTCAAATAACTTGGCATGCTTTTTAAATGCGTCTTTGTAGAAAATCTTGACAGCATGACCGAACACGATTGGGTGTGACACCTTCATCATGGTTGCTTTAACGTGTAAAGACAGCATCATGCCGGTCTTGTAAGCATCTTCGATTTCTTTTTCATAGAATTCGCAAAGCGACTTTTTGCTCATGTACATGCTGTCAACAATTTCACCGGCAAGCAAAGAAACTTTTGGCTTCAAGATAATTGTTTTACCACTCTTGGTAACTAAATCCATCTTCACATCACATGCTTTAGTCATCGTCATTGACTTCTCACCTGCATAAAAGTCCCCACCATGCATATGGGATACGTGTGTACGGGATGCCTGACTCCATTCACCCATAGAATGCGGGTTCTTACGGGCATAACGTTTTACTGCATTTGGCGCGCGACGATCAGAATTACCTTCACGTAACACGGGATTGACTGCGCTACCCAAACATTTGGAGTAACGGGTACGAATCAATTTTTCAGCATCATTTTTAGGGTCATCTGGAAAATCTGGAATGTTATAACCCTTCGCTTGCAACTCTTTAATTGCAGCGAGTAACTGGGGCACTGAAGCACTGATATTAGGTAATTTAATGATGTTGGTGTCTGGTAGCAAAGTCATGCGTCCCAGTTCAGCTAAATTATCGGGAACTTGTTGCTCGGGAGTTAAGCAATCAGAGAACTCTGACAAGATACGTGCCGCAACAGAAATGTCGCTCTTTACAATCTGCACCCCAGCTGGCGCTGTAAATGTACGTATGATTGGTAAAAATGCACAGGTCGCCAATGATGGTGCTTCGTCTGTCAGCGTATAAATGATCTTTGATTTCTCTGAAGCCATTGATATTTCCTCGATATTGATAACTATTAGGGTTCGGTCTATACCGAGCCTCTCTTACATTCGCACGCCACATTTGGGCGCTTTTGACTGCCTTTTGTGTAATTTCACGTACTGAACCAAGACATCTATTTTAAATCATCGACTCTGGTAAATGATGGGGATTTAGGCGGCAAAGTCCTCGAAGTCAATCAATTTAAGAAATTCCACCAAACTGGCACCATCCTAGTTACACCGTAAACTGCGATACATGATCACCAAACACCCCCTGTTCAATAAAAACCTCACACTACTCATTCTCTGTCAGGGGCTGTTTCTCACCAATAACGTGACTTTTATAGCTATTAATGGCTTGGTTGGTCTCAGCCTAAGCCCAGTAGCTTGGATGGCGACATTGCCGGTTATGGGCTATGTCGTGGGCGGCGCCTTTTCAACCTCAATTGTTGCCAAAACCCAAAATTACTTTGGCAGGAAGATTTCCTTCCAGCTTGGTCTCTTGGTGGCCGTCTTTTCAGCCCTTCTCTGCGCCTATGCCGCCATTTCCAGAAACTTTTGGCTCTTGGTGCTGGGAACCTTTATAGCTGGCTATTACAGCGCTAACGGGCAACTCTATCGGTTTGCTGCTGCTGAGCTAACAGTTGCCAGTCAAAGGGATAAAGCAGTCTCTTGGGTCTTAGCGGGCGGCATCCTTGGTGCGGTTATTGGACCTAACCTCGCCTCTTGGACTCAGAATCTCTTTGAGACTGCTTTCTTAGGCGCTTACCTTTCCCTCTCAATCGCTGGTCTGATTGGCATCTTCGTGATGCAATTCATCCACTTCCCAGAAGAATTCAAAACCCAGCACTCCCTATCCGCTGGTAGAGATCTCAAGACCATTCTTTCACAACCCGTCTTTATGGTTGCCGTCATCGGCGCATCTCTAGGCTATGGGGTCATGAACTTACTCATGGCTGCGACCCCGCTGGCTATGCAAATTTGCGGTCTACCATTCTCCGATACCGCAATGGTATTGGAGTGGCATGTGATTGGTATGTTCGCGCCCGGATTTTTTACGGGCTCATTGATTCAGCGCTTTGGCACACTCAACATCATGGGTGTCGGGGTCCTCCTCAACCTCTTGTGTATTGCAATCGCCCTCACGGGTGTCGACTTTCATCAGTTTCTCATTGCGCTCTTTTTATTGGGT
This sequence comes from Burkholderiaceae bacterium, assembly GCA_947470165.1. GTDB lineage: Bacteria > Pseudomonadota > Gammaproteobacteria > Burkholderiales > Burkholderiaceae > Polynucleobacter. The sequence continues at coordinate 5,758 of CANISN010000017.1, forward strand.
GTCGGTTGGAACTTTTTATTCACTGGATCCACCTCATTAGCAATGACTGCTTACCAGCCGGAAGAGCGTGATAAAGCGCAGGCTGCAATTAACTTCTTTGTATTTGGCACCATGGCCTTCACTTCATTCGGGTCTGGCGCACTGATTACTTCTCAAGGCTGGAATATTCTTAATCTAGGCTCGTTACTCCCTGTCGTAGTGACAGCCGGCGCCCTGATTTGGCTTAGCGTCAATCGCAAGAAGTCGTCCCATACCTCTGCCGTTTAGGATGCTTTAGCCAGGGGTAGGTTGAATAAGAGATTTTGTGGTTTGAGCTTAAGCTGCTTCTCGTCATTCATGGCCATACCCATATATACAGGCTTACCAAGTTGGGCTTGATTGACGGCAGCCTCATCGACAAAGTCGAGGCGAAATAAACAAATAATTTTCTCTAGCTCGTCCGTCTCCACCACCTCTTTTTTGTAAAGCTTATTCAAAATATCGGTAGCGGCTGCGTCAAGACCGACATGCCAAGACCATTTGGGATCGGTGATTTGTTGCATAGGAGTAATGCGTATTTGAGCACCTAAAAAATGTTCTATCCATTTCTCGAGTACGCGACAAAAATGATTGATTGGAGGCTGTCCAAAATTGAGTTGGACTGCAAAATCATGATCCTCATCCTTATCCCAATATAGATCAGCATTCTCTTCATGCAAGACATCTAAATCAATCGAGCGCATAGTCATTGACTTGCCCTTCAGAAGATCCAGGATGTTGCCAGTCTCCCCTGTCTGCGCATTGCGAGTAACCACCTCATCATCTGCACCCATGACAATACTTTCCTCAAGAACGCTTATTTTTTGAGTCCTAAAGAAGAGTTCACCCATACGGGCATCTAGCGGATGACAAGCCTCACCCAAAATATGTCTGATGAAGATTTGTGCCAGCTGAGAGATAAATAAGGGTGGAACGTCTACGCCCTCTCCTTTAAATAAACTCATGTAAAAGTTTTCTAGGGAGCTAGCAGCCAATAGCTTTGTCCGATACCTTAACCAAACTTGGTAGTTCGCCTGAATATCCGGATCTGCCATTGCAGTAATGTCTTCCTCTGTAATGACCGTGCGAGGATTTTCACTTAAGCGCTGGTGCAAGGCGCGCTCAGCAGCACAAGATTCAGGGACCAGATTTAATTCTGGGCGAAATAGATAGGTCCGCAGAAATTCGTCGGTTACCAGCAATTGATTATCCGCGCCCACTGCAAGGGTTTTATAAGCACAATGGGGCCAAAAGTTTGTCATGTCAGTTTGCTCAAACAAAAATATAAGGCTCAGAATATACTAGCCCATCAATTTCAGCTAAATAGGAAGATAAAAGTGAGTGAACTCAAGCAAATAGACACCGTTGTAGGTGATGGCCAAGAAGCTGCTGAAGGCAGTCATGTCGATGTCCATTACACGGGTTGGTTATATGATGAAACGGTATCCGATCACAAGGGCCAGAAATTCGATAGCTCTCTTGACCGTGGCCAACTCTTTAGCTTCCCTTTAGGTGCCGGCCATGTGATCAAGGGCTGGGATCAAGGTGTTCAAGGTATGAAGATTGGCGGCAAACGTACCCTCATCATCCCGTCTGAAATGGGCTATGGTGCACGCGGTGCTGGCGGCGTTATTCCTCCAAATGCAACGCTCGTTTTCGATGTGGAATTACACGGAGTAAATTAATCCGGCAGATAGAAATATCTTAAAAGTACGAAGGCCACTCATTGAGTGGCCTTCTTTTTTCTTCAAGCAAGAATCGGTCACTATGAACGTAAATCTCTACCGTTCAAAGTGATTTTGCTTGTTGGTTGACACAAATCAATCAAACGATTTCTTTCGGCCATGACTTTATCGGCATAGCCGCCGTCGTGCTCCGCATTCGCAGCACCGACATAGTATTTCAAGCCAATACGCAATGAACCGGTAGTTGCAATTAAGTACTTCAAAATGTATGCCCCTACCCGAATATTGACTTCGGGCTTGACTGCATCTGTTGCGCCACCGTACAAAGCGTATTTATCTTGATGAATTTTGGTCATAACTTGCATTAAGCCTTCTGCACCAGCATGGCTTTTCACTAGCGGATTGAAGTTTGACTCTACTGAGATCACGGCAAGCAACAAGACCGGATCAATATTCACTTCCTTTGCGATCAAAACGGCATTGGAAACATATTCCTCAATCTTAGCGCGATCTAGCTTGTACTTTTTCTCAAAGAAACTAGCAACTGCTCGTTGATTTTGAATAGATGTCATCAGCTTTGAGTCTAGAGCTTGAGGATCCATTTTTGAGGTCGGGATACGATCTGAAAGATGCGAAATCGGCCTTACCTGCGCATGGGCTACTGAAGGCACCAAAAGGGCGACTGTTTGCTGCTGGGCACTTTTAAAGCCGCCAATTGGAGTCGCTGAAGCCTTTTCATAGATCACGCTAGTGATTTCTTTATCTACGAGCGCTTTAGGACCCTGCTCTTGATACTGATCAAGCATTTCAAAACCGTTTTGCCAAACGATATATCGGGCTTCATCTGGCACTAGGATGCGTGCCAAATCAAAGGCGCCTGCTTGCGTGCCATTACCCGAGAGCCAGAGTCCTACGGTCATGAAAACAACCACAATCAATAGGCCATTCAACACCCGATACACAGGCGATAGGGCGTAAGCTAGCAATTTTTTAGCACTAGCCTTAGCTGGCTGAGCACCTTGCATGTCACTTGAATTGCCAAAAAAATATTTAATCATTCATAGTTTCGCAGCACCTCAAAAACCAAACATCTGATTTATGTTGCATTGCAATAAGTAAAAAACATGAGCCATCCTAAGAAGGTTCTTATATCAAGTCAAGAATAAAGAAAGTGGTTTCTATAACTTATGGATATTGAAATCAGTATGTTCCCTAATGTGACTACTCATATTTATATTTAATTCATATATTTCAATAACTTAAAGAAGTTAGTGGGGGCTTATTTCATATAATAAAAAAGGTCTAAAAATCAGACTTTTTTACTATTTTTTCCCTTCAAAAAAGAGTCCTGACCCGTACATCTAGTATTCAGAGGCTCTTCTTTTTCTATAGGTAGTGTTATTTGCTTCCTCAGCAAGGTTTGCAATTGCTCTAGTCCAAGGGCTTTGCTCTTCATTAAAAAGGGTACTCAGAGAGTAAAAACTTCTCACCAAGCTAGCTCTTGAGCTAGTTTTTCCGATTAAAGCAAGAAAGGCTCGTAAGGGTATCTAGGTGACCAAATCCAAACCCTTAACCATAGCAAGCTCCTACTGATTACACTGACAAGCAATGAAATGGCTCGCCAAACTCCTGCTATTGAGCACCTTCTGGGTGCCCCTAAGTGCAGCTGCCCTCTTTGATCAGTGTAAGGATCTGTTTCCAGCCCAGCAAATCCCCAGTACCCCCCAAGTCGGGCGGGACCTTTGCTTTGATGATTTCGCTATCTATTACTCACCCATAGACAAAAAACCGATCTATACAGTTGAGAAATTAAATGGGGAGCAATTACAAGCACCCCACCCACGACGCACTAATCAGTTCTATGAGGAGGGTAGACTTCCCTTTTCTGAACGAGCCTTGCTTTCTGACTACCGAGGCAGTGGTTATGACCGAGGGCATAACGTTCCTGCGGGGGATATGACTCAAGAAAGGGGCATGGCCCAATCTTTCTCCTTGGCCAATATAATGCCGCAGGCCAGACAGAATAATCAGGGCATCTGGGCCAAGCGGGTTGAGGAGCCTACTAGGCTATACATCAAACGTGTCCAAGGTGATGTTTTTGTATTTACAGGTTCCGTTGGTCAGGCGGGCAGCATTGGGAAAAGCAAGGTCACCATTCCGAGTCATTTATTTAAGCTTGTCTACGACCCCACCAAAAAGATAGCCTGGGCCTACTGGGTAGAAAATACCGATGATGCGCAAATGAATCCACCTATTTCTTACGCAGAACTCGTTCTAAAAACCGGCATTGACTTTCATCTACCTCTGGATATCAATGAAAATAAACCCAGCAAACAAGTCGCTAAGGGCGGATCAGAGTCTAGGGAGCTGTTAGGTGGCTGGTATCCCGTCTTTTTTGATCAGTACTCAACAGAGAAGGTTGCGACCATGATTTCCAGCATCAAAGCTGGCCGGATTTCTAGTGTGCAAATTCAATATGACCGCAACGCAGAATTGGCTCAAAAGCTATTCAAGGAAATTCAAGTGCAAGGCCTGATAGAAGCCACCCTCTCTCAAAGCAGTCCGCCAGATTCTCCTAATGTGAGCTACGAACGCAATCGCGTTACTGTAATAGTGCGCTCTAAGTAATTACCTATTATTTGCGAGAGCGAATAGAAATACCATGCGCCCGCTGAATAGGCGCCAATAATCCACGCAAGCCATTGTGATCGAGGGTGTGCATTAACTCTAGCAGTTGTCCAAGCTCGCCTTTGGGAAATCCTTCTCGAGCAAACCAGGCCAAATAATTACTAGGCAGATCAGCTAGCGCTCGGCCAGCATGCTTGCCAAACGGCATCTTCATCACTACGAGCTTCTCTAGAGCCTCTGCATCCATAAGTATTGATCTTACAAGCTAAGTGGTCATTTTCTTAATTGATAACTATTCTCATTTACTGTATATTGAGAATCATTCTCAATTACTTTTATCAACTATCCCACTTCAATATGACAATAACCATCAAACGAATAACCCTATTTGCTATTTTCTTAGTCACAGCACTCCACTTCTCATTTGCGAATGCAGGTGAAGGCGCCTTTGGTTGGATTTATACCCTTGATCTACAACCTAAGGGCAAGTTTGAATTCGAGCAACGCCTACAACTCAATAAACAACAAGCTGCCGGAACCTACGATGCTTGGACCGCTAGAACAGAGCTTGAGTATGGTCTGACTAATAATTTACAAATTGCAGGCTATATAAACTCCTACTATACAAACGCAAATCAAAATTACACCAATCCTGAAGCATGTGGTGACAGCGCAAGTTGTACTGGTGGCTATGGAGTGCCATCAAGTCATGATCCTGCTACTCCATACAGAAAAAGTGGAATTGAAGGCGGATCCCTAGAGGCTATTTATCGCATCACAAATCCAGTCACCTCTCCAGTCGGTGTGGGACTCTATCTAGAGCCAACCATTGGAAGGAATAAGAATGAAATTGCGGTCCGCTTGTTATTGTAATCCAACTTTATTGATGACAAATTGATCTTAGCTGGAAATGTAGTCGCTGCAAATGAACGACTGAAATTTATTGGGAATGGTAACGTCCCTGAATCTATGCTCGATTTTCTTTTGGGAGCTAGTTATCGATTCGCGCCGAAATGGTCTGCTGGCGTAGAGGCGCGCTTTCATAACGATTACTCAGAACTCAATTTACGCAATCAAGTACAACGCGCAACCTTTGTTGGTCCAAATATGCACTATGCCGAAAAAAACTGGTGGGTTACTGGTGCATGGCGTTATCAACTCAAGGGCGGGAACTGTATGGGTGGTGGCGAAGCGGAATGCTCTAACGCCCGAGTTTGGGATAGCCACTCCGTGAATGAATTCATCGTCAAAGTGGGCTTTCCTCTGAGCTAAATCATTTTCTCGAAATCCTAATCAAGGGGGCAACTATGGAAACTCAAAACTTATTAATGGCGGCATCAATACATCTGATTTAATTTCAATCATCCCGTTGCACAACTGCGAGAGAAAGAGCTTTGATGATATTTAAAGCCCTATCAGATCTTCAGGATAGTAATTCTGAAATTGAAGCTCTCTGTCTTCAAGCAAATGAGCTACTGGCTACATAAATAAAAAATATTCATAACAAATATCACTCATCATGTACTGGAAACCCAATCCCCTAATTATCATCGGCTTAGCAGCCGCGTCAGCACCCATCATTTCCCAAGCCAAGATTTATGTCTCCGTAGATCAGGCTCAGAAAGTACTATACCCAAATAAATCTCTCACAAAAAATCCCATCATCATTACCGATGACTTACAAGACAGAATGCGCTCTGCTTCAAGTATTCGGCACCCTTTTAAAGGGGATCTTATCTGGAGAACTACAGAAGGCGGCTGGTTCATTGTGGATGAGGTGGTGGGTAAACATGAAATGATCACCTATGCAGTCGCACTGAGTCCAAGTGGAGCAGTTACTGGCATCGAGATACTGGACTATGTTGAGTCCTATGGTTATGAGGTAGCTGAAGTACATTGGCGTAATCAGTTCATTGGAAAAACAGCAGCTGATCCAATTAAGCTCAATAAAGATATTCAGAATATTGGTGGCGCCACCCTCTCTTGTAAGCACCTCACCGATGGAGTGAAACGGGTTGCAGTCTTGTATGACTTAGCACTCAAAAGCCAGAACCAAGCATCTAAAGCAAAATGATTCGCTGTAAGCCACTTCTAGGTTCGTATGTAGAGATATCTATTCCCAACGGAAGATATTTTGTTAATGCAATAGAGAATGCGTTTTTAGCTATTGAAGAAGTTCAGGTTTTAATGGGATTTCATAATCCCGAGAGTGAGCTCTCTTGTATCAATGCACGCTGCCATCTAGAAGCTATTCGCATTCACCCATGGACTGCAATGGTCCTCTCGATCGCCCAAGAGATCCACCATCATTCTGAGGGGCTCTTTAATTGTGGAATCGGATATCGCCTAGTCGCTAGCGGTCTTCTGCCCCGCCACTTCGATATTCATATCGGCACTAAAATAAATTCATTTGGCGGTATTGAAGATCTCCAATTTCTAGAGCCAACGTTAGTACGATCCGCTATGCCACTTTGTCTTGATCTTGGAGGAATTGCCAAGGGATTTGCGGTTGATCTTGCAGTTAATGTCCTTCAATCTGCCGCAGTACCATCGGGATTAGTAAACGCCGGTGGAGATCTCAGAGTATTTGGTAGTGAAGCACAAGATATACACGTGAGAAATCCTACTAACCCGCACGAGGTAATTAATCTAGGTAGTATGCGCGAGGGTGCTATTGCTACTAGCAGCCTGTACTTTACTAGGCGAGATAAAACTTCAAACAGTTATATGGTCAACCCTATAAATCAGGAGCATATTGAATTTTCGGATTCCTATTCAGTGATGGCAGATCAATGCGTATACGCAGATGCGCTCACAAAAGTAGTCAGTATTTCTGGAAACACCAATCACCCCTGCTTAGAGCAGTTCTCTGCCCAAGCAATCAAAATCTCCAGCACCCTAAGAGTATGAAAAATACATACCGCCTAGGAAAGATGCCTTCATGGCAAAGAAATTTTGTCTTACTAGGGATGTTAAGTTGCTCTCTCACCGGTACAGCCTATTTATTAGGCCATGAGTTTGAAATCCAACGTGCCCTTCTAGGCACAAGTTCAGTACTGGCATGGCATGGGGTGGCGGCTATATTAGTCAGCCTTGCTTTGGGATCAATATTGCCGTTTCATCTCAAAGCCGGTCTTCAGTCGAAAAGAAAATTATTCAGCGGATTGAGTCAGTTAGGATTTCTGACCACACTCTTAATATCTGGCGCTCTCCTATATTACGGCCCTGAAGAGATACGTGAGTCGGTAGTCCTCACCCACTGGGTGGTTGGATTAATATTTTTTGCCATCTTCTTACTGCATGGTGTTTATTCTAGAAAATCTCAGGGCATCAATGAAAAAAAGGTTCATTGAGTTGGTGCTCAATGAACCCAATTTCTATCAGTACCACTTCCTTAAATCAGGAATTCTTATCGCCAGAGATCCCGCATGAATTAATACCTAGGAGCGGATAAGCCGGGCAGAAACGGAAGATGCCTGTGGCCAAAGGAATAAGGCCTAGCCAACCCCACAAACCTACGGTGCCATTTGTAGCAAGTGCTACCAGTATTGCACCTATTAAGATTCTTAAAATACGATCGATATTGCCGACGTTACATTTCATATTGAACTCCCTTTAAAAACGATTAAATGATTCCAAGCTATTACTTCTTACAGTAATACTTGTACAGCAAACCCATAACTGCTACAGCTACCTGACTTGAAAGTGAGTAGTAAATTTGCTTTCCCTCTCTGCGCGTTTTGACTAATTTCTCTTTGCGCAGAACAGTGAGTTGTTGAGAAAGACTTGGCTGATGAAGATCTAGCGCAGTCTCTAGCTCGCTGACACATTTTTCCTCTTGGGCAATTTCACATAAGAGCATCATGCGATCCCGATTGGACAATACCTTCATGAGCTTGCAAGCATCCTCTGCTGAAGACTGCATCTTCTTTAATTCTGCTTTAGAAATAGGCATGTTCATAGTTGGAATGATTATTACAGTGCGTTTAAAGGAATCTTTAGGTAAGCGATGCCATTAGCATCTGGCTCAGGAAAGTGCCCAGCACGAATATTCACCTGAATAGACGGCAGAATCAGTACAGGCATTTCCAAGATTTTATCGCGGGTAGTACGCATCTCCACAAATTGGCTTTCTGTTACACCATCATGAACATGAATATTCCCCACCTTCTCACCTGCAACTGTTGACATACACGCTACAGGTCGATCTGTTGGCGGGTAGTCGTGGCACATATATAGCTTAGTCTGCTCTGGATAAGATAGTATCTTTTGAATAGAGCGATATAGAGTCTTAGCATCACCGCCCGGAAAATCGCAACGTGCACTTCCTACATCTGGCATAAACAAGGTGTCACCCACAAAAATAGCATCGCCGATTTCATAGGCCATACATGCTGGGGTATGACCCGGTACAAAGAGTGCTTTTAGGGAGAGATTGCCAAATGTTAGTAACTCATCCTCCTTTAATAAATGGTCGAACTGGGCACCATTAGTCTGAAAACGCTCATCTAAGTTAAAGATCCCTTTAAAGACAGTCTGCACACTCGTGATGTGATCTCCAATTGCCAACTTCCCACCTAAATGAGTTTGTAAGTAAGGTGCTGCGGTTAAATGGTCTGCATGAGCGTGTGTCTCTAAAATCCAAGTAGTCTGGAGTTGATGAGCCTTCACAAAGGCAATGACCTCATCTGCTGATTGTGTTCTGGTTCTTCCAGATTTAGAGTCATAGTTCAGTACTGAATCGATGATGACGCAAGGGCTAGCATCTCCCTCATGGACGACATAAGTAAATGTCCAAGTTTCTGGATCGAAAAAGTCTTTAATCAGCGGCGTGTGTTTAGGGTTCAAAGTAGGCTTTCAGTGATGTAAATATTATATATA
>CANISN010000018.1 GCA_947470165.1 Burkholderiaceae bacterium
ATCAGCGCCCAGTGTAGGGGCTGGTGTAGCTGCACGCGAACTACGAAAAACGCGTGGCAAATCATACTGGCTGTAATCAATGCTACTAGCTGGTGCTTGGCTGGCTATTGAGGGCGCACTACCTATACCTGTCATTGCTAAACCTGCACTAGTGCTCAAAGCAGAATCCAATCCACCTTTGCTAATTGCTGCAGATGCGCTAGCAGGGGCAAATTTACTTAAATCAGCCATTGTTGGCATTGCATCATGTGTTCCAGTTGCTTGTCTCCAAACTACTTCTGGTTGATGATTTTGGCGCGCTTGTGGATTATTCAAGCCCGTTGCGACTACAGTAACGCGCAGTGCATCACCCAAACTTTCGTCGTACACAGTTCCAAAAATTACAGTTGCGTCATCTGCAGCATAGCCACGAATAGCAGCCATTACTTCACGAGTCTCAGCTAATTTCAAGGAACGACTAGCAGTAATATTTACCAATACGCCACGCGCACCAGAAAGATCAACACCTTCGAGTAATGGCGATGCAACCGCAGCTTCAGCAGCCAAACGTGCTCGATCCATGCCAGAAACAGTAGCTGTTCCCATCATGGCTTTACCTTGCTCGCCCATTACAGTCTTTACGTCCTCAAAGTCGACGTTGATCAAACCTTGTACGTTAATAATCTCTGCAATACCTGAAACAGCGTTATGCAAAACATCATCGGCACAGGCAAAAGCTTTATCAAACTCAGCATCCTCACCCATGACTTCAAAGAGCTTTTCATTCAGCACTACGATTAATGAATCAACATAAGACTCGAGTTCGGTAGCGCCATTTTCTGCAACCTTAAGACGCTTTACTCCCTCAAAATCAAATGGCTTACTTATTACACCCACAGTCAAGATACCCATCTCTTTAGCTACTTGGGCAACGATTGGGGCTGCACCAGTACCTGTGCCGCCACCCATTCCGGCGGTGATAAACACCATATGCGCACCTTGCAATGTATCTGCAATGCGTGCGCGCGCCTCTTCAGCAGAAGCCGCACCGATTTCAGGCTTGGCGCCGGCACCGAGTCCACTAGAGCCTAGTTGCAAATTCACAGATGCCTCAGAACGCTGTAAAGCGCCAGCATCGGTGTTCATGCAAATAAACTCTACGCCGTTAACACCGCGACGAATCATGTGCTGAACTGCATTGCCACCTGCACCGCCAACTCCAACCACTTTAATGATGGTTTTGCCAGCTATTTCTTGATCTAACATTTCAAATTCCATATACCCTCCTAGGTAATAAGTACTACATTACGACGACGAAAAACTTAAAAATTTCCTGCGAACCATTCTTTCATGCGCGAAATAACACTTTGCAATGCGCCTGATTGAGATACTCGACGGCCACGCAATAACTGCGCCTGACCTTCCATTAATAAACCGATACTGGTAGCAAATCGAGGGCTACGTAAGACTTCATGTAAGTGACCGCGATATTCTGGAGTACCGACACGTGCAGGGCGCAAGAACACTTGCTCAGCAAGCTCTACCATTCCCGGCATTAAAGAGGTGCCGCCAGTCAATACAATTCCTGAGGACACCATATCTTCGTAACCTGAATCTCTTATAACGCCACGCACCAAAGTAAATAACTCCTCCACGCGCGGCTCAATTACTGCAGCCAAGGCTTGCTTAGCCATTGGTCGTGGTTCACGATCACCAACCCCTGGTACATCAATCATGGTGATAGGATCAGCCATATTCTGCCGAGCGATACCGTATTGAATCTTGAGATCTTCTGCGTCAATTGTTGGTGTGCGTAATGCCATTGCGATGTCATTCGTAATTTGATCACCTGCAATTGGAATGACCGCAGTATGACGAATAGAGCCTTGGCAATAAATGGCAATGTCTGTTGTGCCGCCACCGATATCAACTAATACCACGCCGAGTTCTCTCTCATCGTCAGTCAGAACCGCCAAACTTGATGCCAGTGGCTGCAAAATCAGATCATTCACTTCGAGGCCACAGCGGCGCACACATTTCACAATATTCTGCGCAGCACTAACTGCACCAGTAACAATGTGTACTTTTACCTCAAGGCGAAGACCGCTCATACCGATTGGCTCTCGCACATCCTCTTGGCCATCGATAATAAATTCTTGAATGAGGATATGAAGAATCTGCTGATCCGTTGGAATATTGATTGCCTTAGCAGTCTCTAAGACACGCTCAACATCCCCCGCACTCACTTCTTTATCGCGAATTGCCACCATACCACTCGAGTTAAAACTCACAATGTGGTTTCCAGCAATGCCAGTAAATACCTGAACAATCTGACGATCAGCCATGACTTCGGCCTCTTCAAGCGCCTTCTGAATCGACTGAACCGTTGCTTCAATGTTGACAACAACGCCCTTCTTCAACCCCTTAGATGCTGTTTGACCAACGCCAACAACATTGAATTGACCATCGGGCGCTAATTCAGCAACTAAAGCAACTACCTTAGAGGTTCCAATATCTAAGCCGACCAATAAATCGCGGTTGTCTTTACTCATTCTCATTCCTCATTGCTTCTGCTCACTTTTTTTCCATCTACTTCATTCTTTTTCAAGCTTGCCGAAGCAAGATGCACTACAAATCCATTTGCATAGCGAAGGTCAATTGCATCTACGCGGTTAGCCCATCTCTCTTGCACCTGTGGCCAATATTTGAAGAGGCGTGCTACTCGATCTTCGGTTAATGTTTTGTCTGAGTTCTCTTCATCTCTACCAAACTCAATCTTCATACCGTTAGAAAGCTTGACATGCCAAGCGTAACGCTCGGATAGAGTTAAATTCTTCACCTCAGCATCCCAAGGCTTAAACCAAGCATTCGCTTTTTCATACAGACGCATCACTTCTTTGCTGGCATCCTCTGGACCATAAAAATCAATCAACTGAATACCATCACCTAAATCAGAAGTACGACCAGCAAATAGTTCGCCATGGATATTCATCAAGATATGGCTATCGACTCCACCCCAAGTGCCAAAAGGCTTTTGTTCTTCAATGCTGACAATCAATCCGTTTGGCCATACTCTACGAACGTTTGCATGACGCACCCAAGGCATAGATTCAAACCCACGCTTCACATCTTCCAGTCTCACGCTGAAAAAGTTTCCTTGAACTGTTTCTAAAACTTGTTGTTTCACCACCGGCTTGTTAATGTGCTTTAGCGTTTGCCCAACGACTGGCTCAATCACCACTTGACGTAAGACAAAGACTGGGCGCTGACTTAACCAAACTAAAATTCCAAGACAGATCATGACCACAAAACATCGCACTAAGAAACGGCTTAGCTTTTGCATCCGATCTGGATAATTCCAAAGCGGAGATGAGAGTGAAGTTAATGCTTCACCAAATCCATTGAAGAAGGCGCTCATCCGACTCATACTTGCGCAACCCCCTTACTGTTGAGAGTTTGACTTAGAACCCAGAGCACTAATTCTGCATACTCAACGCCAGCCGCTTTTGCAGCCATAGGCACTAAAGAATGTGAAGTCATGCCTGGAGAGGTATTCATCTCCAATAGATATGGCTTACCTGATTTTTGATCAAGCATGACATCAGCACGTCCCCAAGTTTTACAACCAAGCGCACGATAAGCGGCTAGAGCTAATTCTTGAACAGCAATATTTATTGCTGGTGCCAAGTCAGTTGGGCATAAATACTTAGTCTCATCAGAGAAATATTTATTATGGAAATCATAGTTAGCTTCGGGGGGAATAATTTTGATCACTGGTAAAGCTTCGGCATCATTGCTATTGCCGACCAATGGGCAAGTTAGCTCATCACCAATAATGCAGGTCTCTGCCATCACTTTTTGATCCATTGACGCAGCAAGCTGATAAGCAACTGGCAACTCTTCGACAGATTTCACCTTAGTCAAACCTAATGATGAGCCCTCATGTGCGGGCTTGACAATCAATGGAAGGCCTAAATGCCTAACTACTGAATTCCAGTCGCTATCAGCCCTCAACTCCTGGAACTCAGGAGTAGACAGACCACTGCTTAGCCAGACAAGCTTGGTTGCTATTTTGTCGATTGCTAGAGCTGAAGCCAGCACGCCACTTCCGGTATATGGCAAACCTAGAAGGTCAAGAAGTCCCTGAATCGTGCCGTCCTCACCATACCGTCCATGTAGTGAGATAAAGATCCGATCAAATTTTTCTTTTGCCAATTCGGTTGGGCAACGTAATCCCGGATCAAAGGAATGGGCATCAACTCCTTTCGAGAGTAAGGCCTCTAGAACACCACCTCCAGACATTAAGGAAATCTCGCGCTCACCAGAGCGGCCGCCCAGTAAGACGCCTACCCGACCTAATGATTTCACATCCAAACTAGCGAGATCCTGTTTTACTCGCTCACCCCATGCCATCAAGACTTGACTTTGCTTAGGCATGTTTCGCCTCCGCCAACATATGAGGCAATCCAGAAATAGAGCCTGCGCCCATCGTGATTAGCACATCGCCATCACGCAATAAGACGCTCAATTTTTCTGGCATTTCGGCTACGCTGGATGCAAAAGCTACTGCCTGACTATCTAAGGAGCTCTTCAAGGTCTTGTCAGCCACAAGTGCTGCTTTCATTAAGCTTTGGCCATCGGCACCAGTTATCTTGGCTTCACCTGCCGGATAAACTTCAGTTAGTACGAGTGCATCAAAGTTTTTCAGCACTTGAACAAACTCTCCGAAGCAATCGCGAGTGCGTGTAAATCGGTGGGGCTGAAATGCCAGTACCAATCTACGGCCTGGATAGGCTCCACGGGCTGCAGCTAATGTAGCGGCCATTTCAACCGGATGGTGACCGTAATCATCTATTAATGTGAAGCTACCGCCGGAGGGTAATGAAATTTCACCATATCTTTGAAAGCGACGGCCAACACCACTGAATTCCGATAAGGCCTTCACAATCGCTTCATCACCAACACCTAATTCCGTTGCAATTCCGATTGCAGCCAATGCATTCTGAACGTTATGTAAGCCTGGTAAATTTAATTGCACCTCAAGACGACCTGGCTTATTGCCATGACGGCGCACAGTCTTACGATCAACCGTAAAGTGCATCCGAGTACCTTCAGCACGCAGATTACTCGCTCGAATATCCGCATCCTCAGATAAGCCGTAGCGCAATACTGGCTGAGAAACAAAAGGAATAATATCTCTCACATTGGCGTCATCAATACAAAGTACTGCAACACCATAAAATGGCATACGCTGGATAAACTGTACAAAAGCTTGCTTTAATCTGGCCATATCATGTTGATAGGTATCCATATGATCAGCATCGATATTAGTTACCACTTCCATAGCCGGAAATAGCTGTAAGAAAGAAGCATCAGACTCATCCGCCTCAACCACAATAAAGTCGCCTTCACCTAAGCGCGCATTAGCACCAGCAGAATTTAACTTGCCGCCAATCACAAAAGTTGGATCAAGGCCACCCTCAGCTAAAACTGAGGCGACTAAACTAGTAGTAGTCGTTTTGCCATGAGTGCCTGCAATCGCTATACCCTGCTTTAACCGCATAAGTTCGCCAAGCATGACAGCACGCTGAATAACGGGAACCTTAGCTGCACGTGCAGCTAGCACTTCAGGATTATTGCCAGCGACTGCAGTGGAAATTACTACTGCTTCTGCAGTACCAATATTCTGAGGATCATGCCCAATATGAATTACTGCACCTAAGCCTTTTAAGCGCTTGGTTGCAGCACCTTCCGTCAAATCAGACCCAGATACCTGGTATCCCAAATTTAGTAGCACTTCGGCAATACCGCTCATGCCTGCACCGCCGATACCAACAAAATGAATCTGCTGAACGATATGTTTCATATTCCTACTCCCGCACAGTCTGCACAAACTTCAGCCACGCGTTGGGTTGCATGTGGCTTAGCCAATGCATGAGCACGCTCAGCCATTACCTGTAAATCCTGACGACTAAAGTTTTGAATCATGGAAGCCAAATCTTGGGGATTAAGATCCACTTGCGGCAAAAGAATAGCCGCATCCACATCAGATAAAAAGTATGCGTTCGCAGTCTGATGATCATCAATTGCGTAAGGGAAGGGAATGAGGCAAGATGCAACCCCGCAGGCTGCAATTTCTGAGACAGTCATCGCACCAGAGCGGCAAATCACCAGATCTGCTTGAGCATAAGCGGCTGGCATATCATCAATAAAAGGACGAATGTCAGCCTCTACACCTAAGTCGGCATAGTGCTTTTGTAAACCTGCCAGATGTTTATCTCCCGCCTGATGAATTACGCGAGGGCGAGCTTCTTTGTCCATTAACGCTAATGCTGCTGGAACAGCCTCATTCAAAGCAGCAGCACCTAGACTTCCACCAACAACTAAAATTGATAGGGGGCCAGTGCGCTCGTCATAACGCTTTCCTGGGGCACTCACGGTTTCAAATTCTTTGCGGATTGGGTTACCCACCCACTCAGCATGGGCCATCGTGTCTGGAAAACCAGTTAAGGTACGCATTGCAATTTTTGCTAAGGCACGGTTTGCACTCCCTGCCACTGAATTTGCTTCATGAAGAACTAATGGTTTTTTCAATAACCTGGTCATCAGGCCACCAGGGAAAGTAATATAGCCGCCCATACCCAAGACCACACTTGGCTTTAAGCGGCGCATAATTTTCCAACTCTGATAACTAGCTCTTGCGAGATTGAAAGGTAACATCAGCTTAGCTTTAATACCCTTGCCGCGTAGACCACCAAAATCAACTGCCTCAAATGGAAAGTTACAAGCCTTTACAAGACGATATTCCATACCACTCTGATTTCCGAGCCACGATACTTTCCAGCCGCAAATACGTAAATATTCAGCAATAGCGAGACCTGGGAAGATATGCCCTCCAGTACCACCAGCCATCACCAAAATAGAAGGCTTTGTCATAACTTACCCCCACGCATCAAGATCCGATTTTCATAATCAATCCGAAGCAGCATTGCTACTGCAATAGCATTCATCAAGATTCCTGAGCCACCATAACTGACGAAGGGGAGAGTTAAACCCTTGGTTGGAAGTAAACCTAAATTAACGCCCATATTGATAAAAGCCTGCCAACCGATCCAAATGGCGACACCTTTAGCTGCAAGACCCGCAAAACTGCGATCCAATTGCAATGCGGTGCGACCAATTAAGAATGCACGGCGCACAATCCAATAAAACAAGAAGATCATCACTACTACACCGACAAATCCAAGCTCTTCACCAATTACGGCCATAATGAAGTCTGTATGAGCCTCTGGTAAATAATGGAGTTTTTCAACACTACCGCCTAGACCTAAACCAAACCATTCACCACGACCAAATGCCATGAGTGAATGGGTTAATTGATAACCTTTGTTTGCTGCGTTATCTACTTGCCATGGGTCGATGAATGCCATGATGCGTTTTTGCCTGAAAGGCGAAAAGGCGATGATAGTTGCTGCACTTAATATTCCAATAGCTAACAATCCGCCAAATAATTTAGCGTTAATACCGCCCAAAAATAAAATACCAAATGCGATGAGCGATACCACTACTAGAGCACCCATATCTGGCTCAGCCATCAATAGACCTCCAACCAATGCAACAGCAATACCCATTGGCAACATGCCCTTAACTAAGGAATGAAGATATTCTTGGCGCTGTACGGTGTAACTCGCGGCAAAAATAACTGCCGCAAACTTCATTAACTCCGACGGCTGAAAATTCATTAGGCCCAATGGAATCCAGCGCTTGGCGCCATTTACACCCTTGCCTATACCGGGGATCAGCACCGCAATTAATAGCAGCACCGTGAAACCAAAAATGATCGGCGAGTAACGATCCCAAACTTTAGTTGGAATATTAAATGCCCAAATACCAACGCCAATGGCAATTACCAATGAAATGCAATGACGAATCAAAAAGAAATTGCTACTGTAGTTCGCATACTTAGGACCATCAGCCAAAGTAATCGATGCGGAGTACACCATGACTAAACCAATCAGAGCCAAAGATAGCACTGCCCAAACTAACAACTGGTCATAATCCATCATGCGTGAACGAGTCTGCTCTACACCAGACACTGCATCCCTCAGACCACTTCGGAAGTTATCTATTCCTCCTCTGGAAAAATCCCAGAAGCGGCCAAGGCCCAAGCGGTTCTCAGGAAAAAATTTTTCCTTCAAGTTCATGCATGAACTCCTTCGAACTGCATTGCTAAGTCTTGAACTTCTGCAACAAAAGCTTCAGCACGGGCAACATAATCGCTAAACTGATCAAAGCTGGCGCAGGCGGGTGACAATAAAACGATATCGCCAGACTGAGCTTGTTTAGCGGCTTCTGCGACTGCGTTTTGTAAAGTTTGACTGATCACGCATGTAACAGAACCTGTTAAAGCTTCAGCAATGATCGGTGCATCCTTGCCAATTAAAAAGACTCCTTTTACAAATCGCATGACAGGATCTCGTAAAGGACTGAAATCCTGACTCTTACCTTCTCCACCCGCGATCAACCAGATTCGCTTGCCTGATTCATTTGCGCTTAATCCATTTAATGCCGCAACTGTTGCCCCTACATTAGTTCCCTTACTGTCATCTACATATTCAACATTGGATATGATCGAAACGCTCTGAACACGATGAGGCTCGCCATGATAGTCACGCAAACCATGGAGCAGCATATTCATTGGCAGACCAGCTGCTCTAGTCAGAGCAAGTGCTGCCAATGCATTCAAGGCGTTATGACGGCCACGAATACGTAAGGCATCAGCAGGAATCAAACGCCTTAGTCGCAGAGGCTCATTTTCAACGACTACTGCTTTACGACGACGCTTAGGTTGAGGCTCAAAATCTTCGTCTACCTCAGCCCAGACCAGCCAATCAATTCCACCAGCACGTAAATCATGCTCAATACCAAACGCACCTTGCTCATCTGGACGACTAGCGCCAAAGGTAATGACTGATCTATTGGCTTTTTGCTCTTCAGAGAGTAAGCCCATCACCAAAGAATCATCGCGATTCAATATACAAATAGTATCTTTTCCAAAGATCTTCGCCTTGGCATCAATATAGGTTTGCATATCACCATGCCAATCCAAATGATCTTGTGTAATGTTTAATACTGTGGCCGCTGTCGCATTAAAAGTTTTGGTATAAATTAGCTGGAAGCTTGAGAGCTCAAGAACCCAAATCTCAGGCATATCGGCGATGTGATCTGACTCATCTAAGCAAGACATCAATTTATCTAATGCAGCTGGGCTGATATTTCCTGCAACAGCAACATGCTTACCAGCACGTTCACACAATTGACCCGTTAATGCAGTCGTTGTTGTTTTGCCGTTAGTACCAGTGATCGCTAAGAGGGCAGGCTTATATTGTGAACTACCCGCTCGAGCCATCCTATCTAACGCAGCCATACCTCTGGCGAAGAATTCCAACTCCCCCCAGATATCAATACTTAACTCTTGTGCCCTAGCTAAAAAAGAGGCAGTTGGCTCATGCAGCGGTGATAAGCCAGGACTTATTCCAATGACATCAATATTTTCTAAATGAACATTGTTTAGAGTGCCGAAGTAAATATCTTTAAGGCCAGCAACCTCTAGGTCGCTCAGCCACCCCTTTTGTCGCTCATTCAGTTTTGTGCGATCGCGTGTATCAACTAGACTTGCCTTCGCGCCATTACGCAAACACCACTTAGCCATTGCATAACCAGATTCCCCCAATCCCAATATCAGGAAATTTTGAGGCGCTTGATAGCCCTCATCCAAGATGAGTGCTGGGTTGGCAAAGGCGTGATCTAAGTTATGCATTTTATTTGGCTTACCGTAATTTCAGGCTGGAGAGGCCAATGAGGACTAATAAAATAGTGATGATCCAGAAGCGAACCACTACTTGTGTCTCGCGCCAGCCGCCCAATTCAAAATGATGGTGAAGTGGCGCCATTCTAAAAATACGACGTCCTTCCCCATAACGCTTCTTTGTAAATTTGAACCAGAAAACTTGAAGCATCACCGAGAGTGTTTCTGCCACGAAAATTCCGCCCATCACAAAAAGCACGATTTCTTGACGGACAATGACGGCGATAGTGCCGAGTGCGCCGCCTAACGCAAGTGCGCCAACGTCGCCCATAAAAACTTGAGCAGGATGTGTGTTGTACCAAAGAAATGCCAAGCCAGCGCCGCCCATTGCTCCGCAGAAAATCATGAGCTCACCAGCTCCAGGAATGTAAGGGAACAATAAATACTTTGCGTAAATAGCATTACCCATTACGTAAGCAAATGCACCTAGTGCAGCACCAACCAAGATCACAGGCATGATAACCAGGCCATCTAGGCCATCTGTCAAGTTCACTGCATTACTACTACCAACAATCACTAGGTAACTCAAGATGATGAAGCCCATTACACCTAGCGGGTAACTAATTTCTTTCATGAAAGGAATTAGCAAATTTGACTTACCCGGTAAATCTAAAACGAAGCCACTCTTGAGCCAATCAAAGAAAAGCTGCAATACCTTGAGGTTATTCACCTCAGATACAGAAAATGCTAAATAAATAGCAGCAAATAAACCAATCAAAGTTTGCCAAAAGAATTTCTCTTTCGAAGCCATACCCTTAGGATCTTTGCGAGCTACTTTTCGATAATCATCTACCCAGCCGATCGCACCAAATCCAAAAGTGACGATCATCACAATCCAAACAAAGCGATTACTGAGATCTGCCCACAGCATGCAGGAAATAAAAATACCTATAAGAATCAATACGCCACCCATCGTAGGGGTTCCTGATTTCACTAAATGGCTTTGTGGTCCATTAGTACGCACCGCTTGGCCCATCTTTAATTCGGTCAACTTCCGAATGACCCATGGACCAGCTGCTAAACCAATGAGGAGAGCAGTCAAAGTTGCCATCACTGCTCTAAAAGTGATGTAGTTAAAGACCCGGAAAAATCCAAAGTCATCCTGAAGCCATTGAGCCAAAATCAAGAGCATGCTTTAGCCTCCTCTAATAAGGCTTGAACCACACGCTCCATGCGCATAAAGCGGGATCCCTTAACCAAAATATCTAAATGCATGTGTTTATTTGATTCTTGTTTTATCAATGCTACGTTGAGCTCTTCTAGTAATTGATCCAAGCATGTGAAATGTGTGGCGCTGCCAGCGACCTGCTTTACCCGGGACTTATCAAAGCCCTGTACCGCAAATTTGCACTGCTCTCCGAGGGCAAATAGTTTAGTAATACCCTGCTCTGCGGCATAGGCACCAACCTCTTCATGAAAAGCGGGGCCTTGATTGCCCACTTCACCCATATCACCCAGAACTAACCAGGAAGCATTTCCAGACTGCTTGAGTGCATCAATAGCAGCTCTGACAGAATCAGGGTTCGCGTTATAACTATCATCAATCAGGGTGCGACGGGAATTTAAAGGTGTTGATTGCATGCGGCCATTTACTGGGACAAAGGATTGCAAGCCTGCATTAATGTTTTCAAGGCTCAAACCAGCACCCAAAGCAACAGCGGTCGCTGCTAAGGCATTACGAACATTATGATTACCTAAAGTATTGAGTTGTACCTCGATCCTGCCCAACTCTGTCGCAATCTCAATTCTTCCATTAGCGAGTAACTTGCCTATCACGGAAGCTTTTGGCATAGATTTATCAGTCGACAAAACAAAATCAATCACCTTGCGTCCAGCAGCAGCTTGATGCCAAATATCAGAAAATTCGGAGTCTGCTGGAAATATTGCAATGCCGTCTTCAGGAAGTGCACTCAAAGCAGTCGCATGCTCTTTTGCAACTGCCTCAATGGTTGCCATAAATTCCTGATGTTCCCGCTGTGCATTATTAATCAAGACAATATTGGCTTGCGCAATAGCTGCCAACTCTGCTGTTTCGCCAGGATGGTTCATGCCTAATTCAATCACCGCTAAGAGATCACTCGAACGCATGCGTAATAAAGTGAGAGGTAAGCCAATATCATTATTTAAATTACCCTTGGTCACAAGCGTGCATTCTTCTCCGGCAGCTGCCTTAAAGATTGAGGCAATCATCTCTTTGACAGTGGTCTTACCATTCGAACCAGTAACCAAGGCTACTGGGATAGCAAATTGGGAGCGCCAAGCTTTTGCCAATTGACCCAAACTATGCTTGGTGTCATCGACACAAACTGCAGCCAAATTTTCTGGGCATCTTTCTTTGTTGCTAATGAGCGCTGCACTTGCGCCTGCTGAGGCTAACTTACCCAAAAAATCGTGTGCATCGAAGCGCTCGCCCTTTAATGCGACAAATAATTCACCAGCCTGAATTTGACGGCTATCACTGCCGATATGAGAAATACTTATTGCCTGAGCAGCACTATCACTAACGTGAATCAACTGGCTTCCGGGTAGCAAGACATGTACTTGGGCAAGAGTAGTCATGGGTAGACTCACACACCACCTCCTGTAGCCAAACGGATATGTTCTTGATCAGAAAAATCGAACTTTTTGCCATTTATTTCTTGAGTAGACTCATGCCCCTTGCCGGCAACTAAAACAATGTCCTTAATATCTGCATGACGGACTGCAGCCATAATCGCAGCCGCTCTATCAGGCACTGTTTGAACATGCCTTAGGTCACCTGACATACCAGCCTGAATCATGGCAATGATTGACTTTGGCTCCTCAGATCTTGGGTTATCACTAGTAATCACAATGTGGTCGGCAAGCTCTTGTGCAACACGGCCCATTTGAGGTCGCTTACCCGAATCTCGCTCGCCACCGCACCCGAAAACACACCAGACTTTTCCACCTCTTTGCTTAGCTAGTGCTCGTAAGGCGCTTAACACTTTTGCAAGAGCATCGGGCGTATGTGCATAATCAACAATGATTAATGGACCTTCAGTTTTTTGTGTTTTATTTAGGCTAATGAGCTCCATACGACCAATGACAGGGCTCAGCTTAGTCATACGCTGAGCAGCATCTTCTGGGCTAAAGCCTTGGATTATTAAAGCAGTCCACACAGCTAAGCAATTGCTCAAATTAAATTCACCAATTACAGAAAGCTGCACAGCGCTTGAACCAAGCTCACTACAAGCAAATTGAGAGTGATATCCAGTAGATGTAGGAATGGTATCTTGTGCGTAAACCTGCCTCAAACGTTCACCGAATTTCTCGAACCCAGCAAAAATATCTTTATTTAATGTATAGCCCCACACACGAAGAACGCCAGCAGCCAGCAGCTTCATGGCCAGCTCACGTCCAAATGCATCATCAAAATTAATAATGGCGTTCTGAAGTTTGGGCTGCTGAAATAATTTTGCTTTTGCTTCGGCATACTCTGCCATCGTGCCGTGATAATCTAAATGATCTTGGGTTAAATTTGTAAATACTGCAGTATGAACATCCAGTCCAGTAATGCGCTCTTGATCTAGCGCATGGGAGGAAATTTCTATAACTGCCTGATGAGCTCCAGCATCAAGCAATTCCTTTAATTGGGTTTGCAAGCGGGGTGCATCTGGGGTGGTATACCCAGTATGAATCAGTGCTCCCGGGAATCCACTGCCTAAAGTACCTAGCACTGCTGTTCGATGATTTGATTCATTTAAAGCTTGCGAGAGCCACTGAGTAATACTAGTCTTGCCATTCGTTCCAGTAACGCCAATAATATTTAATTTTTTACTAGGGTAGTCATACCACTCTGCACAGAGTTGCCCAGCTAAAGTCGTCAAATTTTCAATAGCAAAACATTGTGGGTGATCCAAGTATTCGTTAGCAACTCCATCTGCAGGATCAAATACGACTGCTGCGGCACCATTCGCTAAAGCGGCGGTGATGTAATCGCGACCATCTCGTAAGGTATTACCACGTCCAACTGCATAGGCAAAGAAGATATCACCGGCTTGAACTTGGCGACTATCAGCGCTCACTTTTGCGTCTGCAGAAGTGCGATCACGTAAATGAGAAATCAAGAGATGAGGATCGATATTCGTTGCCATCATCATCTTTTCAAAACCGCTGGCTGAAGTTTTGCGGCGGCGGTCTGAGTACCAGTAGGATTTTTATCCTTCAACTCTCCTTGATTGATATTAATATCAGGAGCTACGTTGAGGGTACGCAATGTTTCACTAACAATAGTAGAAAAAACTGGAGCTGCCACATCACCACCGTAATGACTGCCGCCAGTTGGCTCATCAATCATGACGGCGACAACAATACGTGGTGCACTAATTGGCGCGAGGCCTGCAAAGTAAGCACGGTATTTATTACCATAACCTTTACCTACCAATTTATGCGCAGTACCTGTTTTTCCACCAACCCGATAACCTTCAGCCTGAGCCTTAATGGCTGTTCCACCTGGCTCCGTTACTGATTCCATCATATTGCGCATCTCAATAGCCGTCTTAGCTGAAATGACATGTGTACCAGGCTTGAAGACTGGGCTTCGCTCAATCGTGAGCGGTACTAACTCACCATCACGAGCAAAGATAGTGTACGCACGAGCTATCTGAAAGAGTGAAGCAGAAATGCCATAGCCAAATGCAATGCGCGCCTGATCAGTTGGCATCCATTTTTTATATGGATGAACCGTTCCTGCTACCGCACCAGGAAAGCCAATCTTCGGGGCTTGACCTAAACCAACAGAAGTATAGAAATTCCACATCTCTTCTGTGGATAGATTATTCATCGCAATTTTAGCTGTACCAATATTGCTCGATTTTTGAATAATTTGAGCAACTGTTAAATTGTTGTACTGATGGGTATCGGTAATTGGTTTAGGGCCAATTAAATATTTAGCGCCGATCAACATATTGGTAGTAGGGGCGACAGCCCCTTTTTCCAAAGCAATGGCGACAGTAAATGGCTTTATTGTCGATCCAGGCTCAAAAGTGTCTGTCAAAACACGATTGCGTAATTGCTCACCATTTAACTTCTTGCGATCATTTGGGTTATAGCTTGGATAATTTGCCAGAGCCAAA
>CANISN010000019.1 GCA_947470165.1 Burkholderiaceae bacterium
AGGCCATGGCAGAAAAAGGCTTGGGGACGCCAGCAACTCGTGCAGCCATTATTGAGGGTCTGCTAGCAGAACGCTATATGGTTCGCGAAGCGCGTGAGCTTATTCCAACTGCTAAAGCATTCCAGCTCATGACACTTTTGCGCGGATTAGATGTTGAAGAGCTGACTCGACCGGACCTCACGGGTAACTGGGAAAATAAACTCTCGCTAATTGAGCGCGGTGAAATGAATCGCGAAACCTTCATGCAAGAGATTGCGCAGATGACGCAACGCATTGTTAAGCGGGCAAAAGAATATGACAGCGATACAATTCCGGGCGATTACGCCACGATGACTACACCATGCCCACACTGTAAAGGCGCCGTTAAAGAGAACTACCGTCGTTTTGCTTGTGAGAAGTGCGGTTTTACGATTAGCAAAACACCGGGTGGCCGTGCATTTGAGTATCCAGAGGTGGAAGAACTGCTTCGTGAAAAAACTATTGGTCCGCTACAAGGGTTCCGCAGCAAAATAGGTAGGCCATTTGCAGCCATCATTAAGCTTAGCGAAATTCCTGAAGATGATTCAGATTATCCAAATGCAGGTTTCAAATTAGAGTTTGATTTTGGTAATTCGCAAGAGGATGAGTCCGAAGCAATCGACTTTACTGGTCGCCAAGCTTTGGGTGCTTGTCCTAAGTGCTCTGGTGCCGTGTATGAAGATGGCATGCGATATTTATGTGAAAGAAATACTGGTCCAGAAAAAACCTGTGACTTCAAAACTGGTAAGGTTGTTTTGCAACAGGAAATTTCTATTGAGCAAGTACAAAAACTACTCACCGAAGGTAAAACAGATTTGTTAACTAACTTCAAATCCAACCGCACCGGTCGCGGATTTAAAGCTTACTTGGCCTTGGGTCCTGATGGCAAAATTGGTTTTGAGTTTGAAGCCAAAGCGCCTAAGGCAGGTTCTGATGCTAAAGCTCCAGCAAAAAAACGGGTTGGTGCTAGTGCAGCAACTAAGTCTGTTGCAAAACCTAAGCGTGCCAGTAAAGCAAAGTCGTCCTCTAGTACTTGAGCCGTAATGAGCTTGGCCGCCAGGGCCGACCAAAGCACTCCTCTCGACCCCAAGGCTGTGGCCAAAAATATCCCGGGGCGTTGAGTGAGTGCGCCAATAATGGGTAGGCGATCGCCAGCAACACAACGAATACCTACAAAACTTCCGGTCTTGAGCAAATGACTAGTTTCACCCTCTGGATAGTTCAATAAACCCTTCGCTTGCTCGCGATTAGCGTCATCGCTCGAGGCCCAATCTTGAACATCAACCTCTCCTTCATCAAAGCTTGAACCAACAATCCAACGATAGCTACCGTCTAACAATTGCTTAGCTGGTAAACAATAGCCATCGCCAGATATTGCAGTCTTTGGCAATTTTTCAACCCAGTCATCATGCTCGGGCACAGAAAAAATACTCAACTGTCCGCGAACCGGCCTAAGAGGCAGGCGCACTCCCACGCTGGCAACCAAATTTTTTGTTTCTAAGGATGCAGTAATAATGACTTTGCGGGCCGTCATGATGGGCTCATCTTGATGATTCAGTAATTGCCATCCCGCGCCCACTTTTTTTAATCGACTCACGGGAGTGCTCCAGCAACAAGTCAGTTGCGGGTGAGGCTTCAGTGCTTCGCTTGTTGCTGATGATAAGTTCATGGATGCACCGCGCGCAATCCAAATGCCGTCCTGCTCAATTCCGCAGATACGCAATGCCTCCTCAGCATACAAAACGCGAGCTATTTCTTCGCTAAGCTCCAGCACCTTCAGGTGACCAACAAACTCTTCATAATTAAATGGTTTATCTTTTTTTACCGGCTGAAAGATCCCGTGCTGATTCCAGACCTTACCCCAGCGGGCTTCGGCCATCAGAAAAGCAATGTGCGTTAAACGTAATAAGCGAGGTGCGCCACGTCCAACGTGGGGGTGGGCAATGGCGTATGCGTGACTAGAGCATGCTGAGGCGGGGAGTGGCGCAGAATCAAGAATGCAAACGGCTTTGCCGCGCTCTAGTAGCTCATTTGCAATGGTTGCGCCTGCAATACCTGCCCCAATCACCACAATGTCATGATGCTGAGGTAAGGTCATTAATTAACGCTTATTTTGAGAGGGCCTCTTGAATCGTCAGGGGATACCTAGGCGTTCAAGCGCTTCTCAATTTTAGCCCTCATTTCTAAAAGCTCTTTAGGTAAACGCTTGCCCAAATGCTCAAACAATTCAGAATGTAATTTGAGCTCACTCTTCCAGTCATCAACTGAAGCGGCAATTACTTTCTCAAACTTATCGACAGAGAAGTCAATGCCATCCCAGTGCATATCAGCATGCTCTGGAGAGATCCCAAAAACCGTTTCAATACCTTTTGCGGTGCCTTCAGCGCGAGCCAAAATCCAAGAGAGGACGCGCATATTCTCACCAAATCCCGGCCAAACAAATTGACCGCCCTCATCTTTGCGGAACCAATTAACACAATAAATTTTTGGCAAAACCGCACCTTCAGCCGCAAGCTTTTCACCAATACTCAACCAGTGCTGGAAATAATCGCTCATGTTGTAACCGGCAAATGCAATCATTGCAAATGGGTCGCGACGCACAACACCAACCTTGCCAGTAATGGCGGCAGTAGTTTCAGATCCCATCGTAGCGGCCATATAAACGCCCTCAACCCAGTCACGAGCTTCACTTACTAGTGGAACGGTGGTTGAGCGGCGACCGCCGAATAAAAATGCATCGATTGGAACCCCTTCTGGATCATCCCACTTTGGATCAACCGCCGGGTTGTTTGTAGCGGCCATGGTAAAACGTGAATTCGCGTGAGCGGCCTTGCGCCCCGCGGCGCCATCTGCTGGAGTCCAGTCTTTGCCTTGCCAATCAATTAAGTGTTCTGGGGGAGTGTCAGTCAAACCCTCCCACCAAACATCACCATCATCTGTAAGCGCTACATTGGTAAAAATAACATCCTGATTCAGAGAATCAATACAGTTGGGGTTTGTTAATCTGTTTGTACCAGGCGCAACCCCAAAGTAGCCTGACTCAGGATTGATTGCAAATAAGCGGGTTTTGCCGGTAACGGGATCTTTGCGGGGCTTAATCCAAGCAATGTCGTCGCCAATGGTTGTAACCTTCCATCCCTCAAATCCTTTAGGGGGAATCATCATCGAGAAGTTGGTTTTGCCACAGGCGGATGGGAATGCGGCGGCAATATGATATTTCTTACCCTCTGGCGAGGTTGCGCCCAAAATTAACATATGCTCAGCGAGCCAGCCTTGCTCACGACCCATGTTTGATGCAATGCGCAGTGCAAAGCATTTTTTGCCTAGCAATGCATTGCCGCCATATCCCGACCCAAAAGACCAAATCTCACGCGTTTCTGGGTAATGCACAATATATTTGGTTTTATTGTTTGGCCAAGCCATATCTTTTTCGCCTGCCGCAAGCGGCTTACCAACCGAATGTACGCAGGGCACATATTCGCCAGTGGCGCCCATCTGATCAATCACGGCTTTGCCCATGCGCGTCATTAAGCGCATATTGATGGCGACATAAGGGCTGTCAGACAGCTCAACACCAATGTGCGCGATTGGGGAGCCGATTGGACCCATGGAGAAGGGCACAACATACATTGTTCTACCGCGCATACAGCCACTAAAAAGCGGCCTTAGGGTGGCGCGCATCTCGCTAGGCTCTACCCAATTATTAGTGGGGCCTGCATCGTCTTTTTTTGCTGAGCAAATGAAGGTGCGATCTTCAACGCGGGCCACATCATCCGGATCAGATAAGGCCAAGAAAGAGTTTTTGCGCTTAGTCGGATTAAGGCGCTTAAAGACGCCCGCCTTAACTAATAATTCGCAAAGGGAGTTGTACTCCCCCTCGGAACCATCACACCAGTGAATATTATCTGGCTGGGTAATGGCCGCAATGTCTGAAACCCATTTTATTAATTTCTGATTTTTTACGTAATCTGGTGCGTTGATTGTTGCGGTCATGTGAATCCTATGATTTGATATTCTTAATCACATGATTTTAGCATTTTGGGCATATTTTAAGCGCCCCTCCAGCAGGAATAAACCCTCTATTTGCCGATACAAAACTGGCTAAATATTTTACCCAAAAGGTCATCGGGAAGCAGTTTCCCAGTAATTTGTCCTAGCTGATCTTGTGCTAATCGGAGCTCTTCTGCAAACAACTCTAGTGATATGTTGCCATTAGCGGCGAACTCATGCGATTTTTCTAAATGGCTTGCGGCCCTATCTAGACAATCAAGATGTCGTCGACGCGCCACAATAGCACCCTCTTGGGAACCGCCCCATCCCACCGACTCCAAGATTTTCTGCTTTAGTGCTTCAATCCCATCGCCCGTTTTGGCCGAGATAAGCAAGGACTGCTTTGCGCTGCAATTAGCACCTAAGTCACTTAATAAATCAGACTTATTGCTGACCTCTAAAATAGGGCATTTAGGTGGAATCACTTTGAGCATCTGCGCCCTAAGTTTCGATACTTCGGCGCTCTCTGGTCCGTCTTGCGACCCTGAGTCTTGAAGGAACACTACCAGATCAGCCGCACGGATCGCCTCCCAAGACCTTTCAATACCCTTAGACTCGACCAGATCACTAGTCTCGCGAAGTCCAGCGGTGTCTATGATGTGCATGGGAACACCATGAATAGTGATGTTTTCTTTAACGCGGTCTCTGGTAGTTCCGGCGATAGGGGTCACAATAGCCACCTCCTCACCAGCAAGGCGATTTAGCAGGGAGCTTTTGCCGACGTTTGGAGCGCCCGCCAAAACTAATTGAATACCGTCTCGTAAAATCTTTCCTTGCTTTGCGCTATTTCTAAGCGCATGCAACTTTTGCATCACTGTACTAAGGCGCTCACGGGCTTGAGCATTCTCTAAAAACTCAATCTCCTCTTCTGGGAAGTCGAGGGTCGACTCCACCAAAATGCGCAATTGAGTAATTTCTTCAATCAAGCTATTGACGTCCTTCGAGAAGACACCCTGCAGTGACCGCGCTGCGCCCCGGGCCGCTGCTTCACTTTGTGCGTCTATCAAGTCTGCGATAGCCTCTGCTTGCGCAAGATCAATTTTGTTGTTGAGATAGGCCCGCAATGAAAATTCACCAGGCTCTGCAATTACCAAACCTTGATCTTTTCCCAGCTCTAGACAACGCTTCATGACCAGCTCTAAGAGTTGTGGTCCGCCATGGCACTGTAACTCTAAAACATCCTCGCCAGTAAAAGAGGCGGGGGCTGCAAAATAAATTGTAATAAGCTGGTCTATTGGTGCGCCATCGCCATCGCGTAAGGTGAATAGGCTTGCCTGTCGCGGCGTTAGTGTTTTCTGAAACAGGGCTTTTGCAATCTGCGAAAGATTGCTACCGCTAATGCGGATGACCCCAACACCCGCTTTACCTAGGGCTGTGGCAACCGCAATGATGGGCAGCTTTCTTGTCATCATTGCAGGCGCCCTTTTTTGTATTTAAAAAGCTAAAGCCTTATTTAGCAGGTTTTTTTTCAAACATTTGGTTGATTTGCCACTGCTGAGCAATAGACAACAGGTTGTTCACAACCCAGTACAAAACCAAGCCTGCGGGGAAAAAGAAGAACATGACTGAGAATATGAGTGGCATGTACAGCATTACTTTCGCCTGAATTGGGTCGGGTGGCGTTGGATTGAGCTTGGTTTGCACGAACATTGAAGCGGCCATAATGATTGGCAAAATATAGTAAGGGTCCGGTACTGACAAGTCTTGAATCCAGGCAACCCAAGGTGCATTGCGCATTTCTACCGAAGAAAGTAATACCCAGTACAGGGAAATAAAAACAGGGATCTGAATCACTACAGGCAAACAACCGCCCAGTGGATTAATTTTTTCCTTTCGGTACATCTCCATCATCGCTTGATTCAGTTTTTGTGGCTCACCTTTATATTGCTCTCTCATCACAAGCAAGCGTGGCTGCACCTCTTTCATGCGCGCCATGGATTTGTAGCTTGCCGCCGAGAGTGGGAAGAACACCAATTTAATTAAAATAGTCAGGAGAATAATTGCCCAACCCCAGTTACCAACATAGCTGTGGATATTTTCTAACAACCAAAAAATTGGTTTCGCAAGAATGGTGAGGTAGCCATAGTCTTTCAACAGCGCAAATCCTGGGGCAATCGTCTCCAAAACACTCTCTTCTTGTGGCCCTACAAATAACTTTGAATTTTCAATAACGGCCACTCCAGGGGCAACTATACCCAGTGGTGTTTGTATGCCGATGCGATACAGATTATTGTCAATCTTCCCTGCGTAAATATCACGCGTAGTTTTGTCAGCAGGGATCCAAGCGCTGGCAAAGTAATGCTGCACCATTGCAACCCATGCTGGATCACCCGCTGGCACTTGCGTAGGAATGGTGATTTTGTTCTTATCAATCGCAGTGAATTCAAGTTTATTGAATTTTTCTTTTTCTGTGTATGCTGCTGGCCCAGTAAAGGTGCTCGCGGAGAATGCTCCGTCAAAAGGTCCGATTTTTTGTTCCTGAGAAGCGTCTCGCACAATCTCTGTGTACAAAACGAGTGGTACTGCATTCGCAGCGCCCTGCACAACTCGATGGCCAACATCAACAACGTAGCTACCTTGGCTCAAAATAAATGTTTTCTCTAGCCTTACTCCTCCGCGCTCGCTTGCCAAAATAATAAATGGCCTGCCAGATGCGTCCTTACCGGAATTAAGCAACTTAAAAGTGCTGGTGTGGTTTGGGAGATCTGCGTTGCCCAACGCAATCAAGCCTGAGCGCGCAAAATATTTATGGTTAGGTGTGTGCTGGAAAAGCTCTACTGGTTTTTTTTCAGCGGTAAGCTCTTTAAGCAACTTTGCATCAATAACATTGCCGCCATTAGCGCTAATTTGAATAGACAGTACGTCATTTTGTAAAACAAATTTCTCCGCCGTCTCTATTGCGCCTGGATTTACTTTGGGTGCTTCAGTTGGTGAAGCAATGCCAGCACCCTGAATCGGGGATGGGATATCAACTTTACTTACCTGCGCTTTATCTGGGGCAACAACACTGTTTACGGGGTTTCCGCCAAACATCGACGGGTTGCCTTCATGGACCTGCCAGTTGTTGAACAACATGAGGCCTGACATGGAGAAAATCGCCCAAAGAATTGTTTTTTTAAAGTCCATTTGCATTCACTTAATAATGATGAGATTCTAGTTTTACTGCGGGGTCATGACCGCCCCGTGACCATGGATTGCATCGCAAAATACGCCACACCATCAACCTAAGGCTTTTGAAAAATCCGTAACTAGCAAAGCAGTCGCAGGCGTATTGAGAGCAGGAGGGCTCAAATTTACAATGCATGCCGATAAAGGGGCTGAGTGTTATTTGATAAGCCCGCACGAAATTTACGGCTATCTTGTTTAAAAAGCGCATGCTAAAGAAGCCCCTCAATTTGTGTTCGCAGAACTTCTTTTTCTTTTCTTCTGAGTCTCCCGCGGGTTTCACGTCCAACCGATTTTTTCAGCTTAAGCACAACATCGCTATTGAGATTTCTGGCTTGAGCGACTCGGACCACTTCACGGATCATGCGCTTTAATTGGTTTCGATCTACCGCGCGCTTAGCTAGTTTTTTGGCTACCGCAATACCCAAATCTGGTTTTGCGCCCTGCTCCGGAAACGCCGAATACAACCCCCAATACAAAGTTGTTTGGGGGCGCGTTTTTAGTAACTCAGAAATCTTCGCGCTATTCAACTGCTAGATTAAACAGCCAGACGTTTGCGACCTTTAGCGCGGCGTGCGTTTAAAACTGCGCGCCCACTCTTCGTTTTCATGCGAATACGAAATCCGTGAGTGCGCTTTCGACGTGTTACTGAGGGTTGGTATGTTCTTTTCATGATTCATCCTGCAAAACCCAGTATTTTCCTTGTTGGATGGCAAAAGGTCAACCGCTTCCGAAGAATATATATGTATTTTTCTCTATTTTGCGTGCGAATTCCGATTAAATGCTTAATTTAAATAGGATTTTTAACATTATTCACAACTTATCCACAGGTTTTCCACGGTTTTCTAGCTTGTGGATAACTTTATGGTCTAGCTACAATGGATCCTCCAAATATATGAGCAACTTACAGAACCCCCCCGCATTGAATTCACCAAACCCACTGGGGTTTTGGGATGACGCCATTGGCGCTTTAGCTAGCGAGCTCTCCCCCCAGCAATTTAAAACTTGGATACAGCCCTTAACTTTGGTTTCTTATGACATAAGTGAGCGGTCACTTATTGTCGGAGCCCCAAATAGATTTAAGCTTGACTGGATTAAGAAAACTTTTTCCGACCGCTTTCAAGAGATGGCGGATCTATATTTTGGTCACCCGGTTGTATTGGGCTTTATCCTCAGCGTTGATGTTGCGGTCGCCCAAACTCAGGTGGCCAGCGCTCCTCAGGAAAGATTTGAGTCGCAGGAGGTGGTGCCCACCACTCCCGACAGCACCTCCACAGAAGAGCAGGCCTTTGAAATTGAGGACCACTCTAAATTAAACCCAAATCTTACTTTTGAAACTTTTGTAACCGGTAAGGCAAATCAGCTCGCGCGAGCAGCATCCATTCAAGTTGCCCATAACCCTGGCACCTCGTACAACCCCATGTTTTTATATGGCGGCGTGGGTCTGGGTAAGACCCACTTAATTCACGCTATTGGCAACCATCTTTTAAAAGAAAAGCCAAGCGCTAGAATTCGTTATATCCATGCCGAGCAGTACGTTTCTGACGTGGTTAGGGCATATCAACAAAAAGCTTTTGATCGCTTTAAGCGCTACTACCACTCTCTAGACCTCCTGTTGATTGATGACATTCAGTTCTTTAGCGGCAAGTCCAGAACACAAGAAGAGTTTTTTTATGCTTTTGAAGCCCTTTTAAGCAACAAAGCGCAGGTCATTATTACAAGCGACACCTACCCCAAAGAGATGGCCGGCATAGACGATCGGCTTATTTCACGGTTTGATTCTGGGCTAACGGTTGCCATTGAGCCGCCGGAACTTGAGATGCGGGTTGCCATCTTAATGAAAAAAGCCTTAAGTGAAGGCATACCCATGAGTGAGGACGTGGCTTTTTTTGTGGCCAAGCATCTTAGGTCTAACGTAAGGGAGTTAGAGGGCGCACTAAGGAAAATTTTGGCTTTCGTACGTTTTCATGGACGAGAGGTCACAATCGATGTGGCTCGCATAGCTCTAAAAGATCTACTTTCTATACAAAATCGTCAGATTTCGGTTGAAAATATTCAAAAAGCGGTGGCGGACTTCTATAGCATCAAGGTGGCGGATATGTACTCCAAAAAGCGTCCTGCGAACATTGCCCGCCCAAGGCAGATTGCGATGTTTATGGCTAAAGAGTTGACACAAAAAAGTCTTCCTGAAATTGGTGAGTTATTTGGTGGTCGAGACCACACCACCGTTCTGCACGCTGTAAGGAAGATTGGAGATGAGCGCTCTCATGATGGCCAACTAAATCACGAAATCCATGTTATTGAGCAGACCTTGAAGTCGTAGGCGATTTTGCTTGTGGATAAGGTTGTGGATATCCCAATGGATAACTTTGTGGGTTGTGTGTGGATAAATTGTGGAAAGCTTGGTCTTCATGCAAAAATAGGGTGTTGGTAAAAAGTTATCCAGTATTTGTGCAGTATTTATACAAAGGTTTTCCACAGGTTTTTTTGGTTTTAATAGGTTGTTTTATATACAGTTTTTAAGTTATCCACTGAAATGGCGAGCCTTATTACTACTACTATTAAGATATATACAAGGATTTAAAAGCAATGCAACTCGTAAACACCTCTCGCGATAGTTTGTTAAAGCCCCTTCAGGTTGTAAGTGGCATTGTTGAGCGTCGGCATACCTTACCGATCTTAGCAAACCTCTTATTTAAAAAACAAGGTGATAAGGTCTCACTTATCACCACTGATATAGAAATTCAAATTACCACCAATGCAAATTTTGGGGTTGGTGCTGACGACGTCACCACAACGGTGGCCGCAAGAAAGCTGCTTGATATTTTGCGGGCCCTACCAGAGGGGCCTGTAGCGCTAAACCTTAAAGACAACAAAATGGTTGTGCAAAGTGGAAAAAGCCGATTTTCCTTACAAACGCTGTCGGCCGCAGAATTCCCAATAATGCAAAGTATTGGTGAAGTTGTAGCTAGCTGGAAAATGACTCAAAAAAGTTTTCGGCAATTGGTGGGCCAGGTTCACTTTGCAATGGCGCAACAGGATATTCGATATTATCTCAACGGAATGTTGTTGGTTGTGGAGGGTAAGCAAGTGATCGCTGTGGCTACAGACGGTCATCGCCTAGCCTACTCTCAGGTTGAGTTAGCAGAAGCTCCATTAGGCTCGGGGCACAGGCAGGAAATTATCATTCCTCGCAAAACTATTCTTGAGTGCCAACACTTGCTTGAGGACTCAGATGGTGTGCTTGAGATGAGCCTCACGCCTAACCAAGTGAAGTTTGCTTTTGGTGATATTGAGCTTATTTCAAAACTAGTTGAAGGCAAATTTCCTGATTTCCAAAGAGTAATACCTAAAGGACATAAAAACTCTTTAGCTGTTGATCGCGACGTTTTGCAATCCGCCCTTCAGAGAGTGGCAATCTTAACAACAGATAAATTTAAAGGTGTACGTTTTTCTTTGTCGCCTAACAAGATTACAGTGCAATCAACCAATGCCGAGCAAGAAGAGGCGCAAGAAGAGATTGAAACTGAATACAGCGGTGATGCCGTCGAGATTGGCTTCAATGTCAGCTACTTATTAGATGTTTTATCAAACTTAAAGAACGAAAAAATTCAAATTAGCTTGGGCGATGCCAATAGTAGTGCAGTGATTACTCTTCCAGGCTCAGAAGACTTCAAGTATGTTGTGATGCCAATGCGTATTTAATTTAGAAAAAAATGACTGAAGAAAAAAAAGTAGTAGAGCAGTACGGTGCATCATCGATTCAAATATTAGAAGGTCTCGAAGCTGTTCGTAAGCGCCCAGGGATGTACATTGGGGATACCTCAGATGGCACCGGCCTACATCATTTGGTTTTTGAGGTTTTAGATAACTCTATTGATGAGGCGCTAGCAGGTTACTGCTCAGAAATTACTGTTGTTATTCAAACCGACAACTCTATTTCAATTGTTGATAATGGGCGTGGCGTTCCAACGGGCATTAAGTACGATGACAAACATGAGCCAAAAAGAAGTGCGGCTGAGATTGTAATGACCGAGTTGCACGCAGGCGGTAAGTTTGATCAAAACAGTTATAAAGTATCTGGTGGCCTGCACGGTGTAGGTGTTAGTTGTGTTAATGCGCTTTCCAAGTGGCTAAAGCTCACCATTCGTCGCGATGGCAAAGCCCACTACATGGAGTTTGCACGTGGCGTAATTCAGAATCGCAATATCGAAGAAGAGAGTGGGGTTGTTACATCGCCAATCACTATTACCGGGGATACAGCACTATCTGGTACTGAAGTTCACTTCTTGGCAGACGAAACCATTTTTGGAAATGTAGAGTTTCATTATGAGATTTTAGTAAAGCGTATTCGCGAGCTCTCATTTTTAAATAATGGCGTTCACATTAAATTAATTGATCAGCGGTCTGGTCAGGAAGAGGATTTTGTATTTTCGGGTGGTGTTAAGGGCTTTGTTGAATATATCAACC
The DNA here is from genome assembly GCA_947470165.1 of Burkholderiaceae bacterium. Lineage (GTDB taxonomy): Bacteria > Pseudomonadota > Gammaproteobacteria > Burkholderiales > Burkholderiaceae > Polynucleobacter. The sequence continues at coordinate 11,704 of CANISN010000019.1, forward strand.
AAACTAAAAATGTTCTACACCCCAATATTTTTTATGCGGAAGGTATTCGTCCATCAGACTTGGGCGGCAACATTACCGCAGAAGTGTCAATGCAATGGAACGATAGCTTTAGTGAGCAAGTTCTTTGTTTTACCAATAACATTCCTCAGCGCGACGGAGGCACCCACCTAACTGGGCTGCGCGCAGCAATGACACGCGTTATCAACAAATATATTGATGAACATGAGGTGGCCAAAAAAGCAAAAGTAGAAATTTCTGGCGACGATATGCGCGAGGGCCTTGCCTGCGTTTTATCGGTAAAGGTTCCTGAGCCAAAATTCTCAAGTCAAACAAAAGATAAATTAGTTTCCAGTGAGGTTCGTGGGCCTGTAGAGGAGATTGTTGCAGAGGCCTTGAGCGCTTATCTTCAAGAGCGTCCAGCGGATGCAAAAATCTTGTGCGGAAAAATTGTTGATGCCGCACGCGCACGGGAAGCAGCACGCAAAGCTCGTGATATGACTCGTCGAAAAGGGGTATTAGATGGCTTGGGCCTTCCTGGAAAATTGGCAGATTGCCAAGAGAAGGACCCCACCAAATCTGAATTATTTATTGTTGAGGGAGACTCCGCGGGAGGCTCTGCTAAACAAGGGCGTGATCGACGCTTCCAAGCAATTCTTCCCCTTAAAGGAAAGATCTTAAACGTCGAGAAGGCGCGTTTTGACAAAATGTTGGCGAGCCAGGAGGTGGTTACTTTAATTACGGTTCTTGGTACCGGCATTGGCGCTGAAGAATACAAGGCCGATAAGCTTCGCTATCACCGCATTATTATCATGACCGATGCGGACGTCGACGGTAGCCATATTCGCACCCTACTACTCACTTTTTTCTACAGGCAAATGCCTGAGCTGATTGAGCGCGGCCACATCTATATTGCCCAACCACCTTTGTATAAGGTGAAGTTTGGCAAGAACGAGCGCTACATTAAAGACGATGCCGAACTTAATCAACTCTTGTTAAAAATAGCCCTAGAGTCAGCGTCACTCCAAACCCCCACAGGGGAAATTATTGAAGGCCCAGCGCTTGATGAGCTGGCTAAACACTACCAAGTGATTCAGTCAATTGTTGATCGTTTGTCCCGAACCATTGATGAGGATGCTTTACGTGCCATTGCCTCGGGCACCCAATTAAATTTAGATACTGAAAAATCGGCACAAGATTCTGCAGAGCGTTTGAGAGTCGCACTTACTGATTCCTTAAACCCCCTGGCACTACCTCCAGAAATTATTGTGCAAAAAGAAGAGCGGACTGATCGCTTCAAGCTTTTGCTATCCCGCCGCATTCATGGCAACCTAAGGCTGTCTGCCATTAACTCGGACTTTGTTCATGGGGATGACTATCAAAGCCTATCAAATGCTGCAGCCGTACTTTCTGGCAAAGTGTTGCCGGGATCGAAGGTTCGCCGTGGCGATCCAGATAAAAATCAAAAAGAGCAATCTATTCAAAACTTCAGGGCGGCTTTTGCTTGGCTGCTTTCGGAGGCTGAGCGCGTTCTGAGTCGCCAACGCTATAAAGGCCTTGGCGAAATGAATCCATCACAGCTCTGGGAAACCACCATGGACGCTGGATCACGTACCCTGCTTCAGGTAAAAATTGAAGATGCAATTACTGCAGATCAAGTTTTTACTACTTTAATGGGCGATGATGTAGAGCCGCGCCGCGCATTTATAGAGAAAAATGCCTTAATTGCTCGCAACCTTGATGTGTAATTGCGTATGAGTAAAAAGAAATTAGTTGCACCAAAAATTGATCGCTCTCACGTTGTTGTCAAGTCTTCACCGATTCATGGCAAAGGCGTTTTTGTTGCTAAGCCAATAAAAAAGGGTGCTGCGATTATCGAATACAAAGGCGAGCGCATTAGTTGGAAGCTAGCAGAGAGGCGTCACCCCCATGACCCCAAAGATCCGAACCATACTTTTTATTTTTCACTAGAAGACGGCCGCTGTATTGATGCAAAGTATGGCGGCAATGCGGCTCGCTGGATTAATCATTCATGCAAACCTTGTTGTGAAACTCGTGAAGATAGCTTTAATGGTGACCCCCGTGTTTTTATTTATGCAAAGCGCGACCTCAAGGTCGATGAGGAGCTTTTCTATGACTATTCCCTCGGGGTTGAGGGTCGCATTACCAAGCAATTAAAAAAAGAGTATGAGTGTCGTTGTGGTGCCAAAAAATGTCGTGGCACCATGCTTGCCCCTAAAGATAAATAAGCCATTTAGCCTCCCATGTTGTACCTAACTATTCAAGAGCTAGAGGCGGCCATTAATTATTGGCGCAACCAATCACCAGCTGAGGGCGAGGAGTTTCGTTTGTGTTCGGAGGCTGCTGCGCTCGCAAAACCTTATGCGCTGATGATTATTCAAGGCTCCCAAAGGACGCCTTTAGATGTTTTGGATGAAGTAAGTAGGGCCGCAATCACACAATATCGCAACACAACCCCCGCCCTCCGCGCAAGCAATTAGTTTTTGTGCTGAGATTTTTGATAGAGGGCAATAATCTCGCCAACAACCCCGCGCCTAAACGCAAGCACACAGACCACAAAAATGGCGCCAGTAATAATAGTGCCCCAGCCACCCAAATTAGCTAAGTAATTCTGTAGATTAACAACAATTGCAGCCCCTATGATTGGGCCCCAAAGCGTACCAATTCCACCCAAAATTGTCATCAAGACCGCTTCCCCAGAGGTATGCCAAAACACATCTGAGAGGGAGGCCAGTTGTAAAACTAGGCTTTTTAAGCCCCCACCTAAGCCTGCTAGCCCCGCAGATAGGGTAAAGGCCACTAATTTATAGCGATTAACGTCATAAC
>CANISN010000020.1 GCA_947470165.1 Burkholderiaceae bacterium
AGGTTTAATATTAGCCTTAGACATAGCACGAAGAGACTTCAGACATGAATGAATTAGCTAACAACGATACCGTTACCAAGAACGAGCTCTCTGAAGCGCTCTTCGATCAAGTGGGTCTTAATAAGCGCGAAGCTAAAGATATGATTGATGCATTCTTTGACCGCATTGGTAAGTCGCTAGAGACCGGAGTAGAAGTAAAGATCTCTGGATTTGGTAATTTCCAGCTTCGTAATAAATCTGCCCGTCCAGGCCGAAATCCTAAAACGGGTCAAATGATTCCGATTGCAGCTCGCCGTGTGGTTACTTTTCATGCAAGTCAAAAACTCAAGGACGTAGTTGAGTCGCATGCTCGAGAAAACAGCATTTGAAACTGGGGCTGCGCTGCTTACTTCGCAGCTCCCCCCAATCCCCTCTAAGCGTTATTTCACTATTGGTGAAGTAGCTGATCTGTGTGGTGTTCGTTCTCATGTGTTGCGTTATTGGGAGCAGGAATTTTCACAATTAAGTCCTCAAAAGCGTCGCGGCAATCGTCGTTACTATCAACATCATGAGGTTGTCTTAATACGTAAGATTAGGGCGCTTTTATACGAAGAAGGTTTCACTATTAGTGGCGCCAGAAATCGCCTTGATGAGGCACGCGGTGAGCTCCGCTTACGCGATGAGTTGCAAGCTGTTCTCCAAATTCTCTCAAAATAGTTACTGATACAATTTCTTTTTCCGTCGGGGCGTAGCGCAGCCTGGTAGCGTACATGCATGGGGTGCATGTGGTCGGAGGTTCAAATCCTCTCGCCCCGACCATCTAATTCTGCATTCATTACACATTGCAGCATCTTTTATCTCTTCACCTTTATTTCTATGACATCAAGCTCAAACAGCATCACTTACTTTGGATTAAGTATTCCATTTTTATCCCATTTGGGTGTGGTACCTGAGTACGCCGAAGGGGGTAAATCGCGGATTAGTCTGGTGATTAAGCCGGAGTTTGAGAATAGCTTCCAGATCGCCCATGGTGGTGTAGTGATGACTTTATTGGATTTTGCTATGGGGGCAGCAGCCCGCAGCACTAATAACCAGCCCTTGGGCGCCATGACAATCGACATGAGTGTAAGCTTCTTACGCCCCAGTATTGGCAAAATCGCGGTGGAAGGTACGGTGCTTAAATCTGGCAAAACGATTCATTATTGTGAGGCTGTTGTCTTAAATGAGGCTGGTGAGGTCACCGCTAAATCGAGTGGCACATTTATGCTGAGAAGATGATATTAATTTATAAATACTAAATATAGTATTTATAATGATTATGTTATTTACCTAACTATTAATATAATAAACCACTGATTTATATGGGGGTATATTGAATATTTCTACATATTAATTCTTTTTAAATAATATATCTCTATAATGACTACCGAGAGATGGCTAATTCCTAGCTATTTCAGACAATGAATATTCGGAGAAATTAATAGATGTCTTCTTATAAAGAACTTTTAGCCCAGCGTGAACAGTTAGATAAACAAATTAAAGAAGCAGTTCTGCGTGAAAAGGCTGATGGCATAGCCAAAGCCAAACTGATTATCGAACAGTATGATTTAACGGCTTCAGACTTATTTAGCCGTAAAGCTGGCGCCCGTAGCTCTAGCGGCAAAGTTGCCCCTAAGTACCGTAACCCCTCTACAGGAGATACTTGGACCGGTCGTGGTAAGGCGCCAAAATGGATAGAAGGTAGAGATCGCAGTAACTTCTTGATATAAGCTACTGATTTAAATAAACTTTAATAAAAAAGGCCACTCATAATCTATTGAGCGGCCTTTCTCTTTAGTTGATTCAATATCCCCTAGGCGCACTTTCTATTTAGTGCATGGACAAAAATTGGCTCTAAGAGCTCATGACGATTTTTATTGCCCAAAACTGTTTCTAGCTCTGGATTGGTGGCGGGATAGCCAATAATTAAGGGATTTTGATCAATTAAGCCATTTTCCAGCTCTTCCTGAAGGATTTCAGGATACTGGGACCTAACACCTACGGTATTCTCATCGGCTAAGCCCATCACACCTGGATGAAGCCTAATAAATCCCTCATCTACCAAAATAGGAATGCGCTGCGTGTCCTTGTTTTTACTCAAATAATGGATTAAATGAACTTGTTCGACAGGTGGAATTAAGGCATCCAAGAAGATTAAGTCGGGCGACAGGGAGACTGCCTTCATCAGACCTTCAAGACTATCTACAGACACCTCAATATCAACCTTTAATTGCCAACATTGAATAGACTCGATTAATTCATGGCTATTTTCAACCCTTCTAAATATCCCCATAGCAATGCAATTTTGCGTGGTTTTTTGTCGCATCGCTCTTTTTCGCCTCGCAAGCTGTTGATCTAAGGAGCTAGCCAAGATGCGACGATGGCCCCCACGGGTCTTCCAGGCGATTAATTCACCCAACTCAACCATTTTCTGCACGGTACCTAGAGATACTTGTAATACCTTTGCGCTTTGCCGAGTACTTAAATATTCCATTTCTGGGGTAATTGCTTTCATATATCCTTAATCTCATTAATTCATTTGAAGATTTAGAGAATACGAATCAAATCAATGTGAATCTGTCGGCAGAGGTTTAAACCTGAGTAGGAAACTTCTTATTCAAGTTTGAAAGAGGGCAATATCCATGTTGGCGGCAAAATCGGGGAAAGCCTGTTTTGTTTAAATGGTTAATCGTGTTAAATTAGCAGAGTTAGCAGTAGCACAGATCAATTCGTGAAGCGGTGTAGCCGCGTATCGAGTGGTTATAACCACAGTTTTTATTCGGGAAACCCGATGAAAGGTGAGCATCATGATGCAGGATCAAAGGGATAGCTCCTATCTCTTCGGCGGAAACGCACCCTACGTAGAGGAACTCTACGAATCCTACTTGCACGATCCAGCTTCTGTAGCTGATCACTGGCGAGATTATTTTGATAATGTGAAGCAAATCCCAGCGGTGGATGGCTCGTCTCGAATTGATATTGCCCATGGTCCCATTGTTGCTTCCTTTGCTGAGCGGGCCAAGCAAGGCCCTATTAGAACGGTTTCCGATTCGGCTGATTCTGCGATGGGACGCAAGCGCGTTGCTGTTCAGCAGTTAATTGCTGCCTATCGAAATGTTGGTAACCGCTGGGCTGATATTGATCCCTTGAAGCGTACAGAGCGTCCAGATATTCCTGAACTAGATCCTGCCTTCTATGGTTTTACCGACGGCGATATGGATATCGTCTTCAACACCAGCAATACTTTCTTTGGCAAGTCGGATATGTCCTTGCGAGATATATTGCAGGCATTACGTCAAACCTATTGCGGCACTTTGGGTGCTGAGTACATGTTTATTGCCGACCAAACTATCAAAAAATGGTGGCAAGAAAAATTAGAGTCCATTCGCTCAACCCCGAGATTTAATGTTGATGAGAAACGCCAAATTTTAGATCGCGTTACTGCGGCAGAAGGTTTGGAGCGTTATCTTCAGGCAAAGTACGTAGGCCAAAAACGTTTCTCTCTTGAGGGTGGTGAGAGTTTCATCGCTTGTATGGATGAATTAATTCGTGAGTCTGGCGCTAAGGGCGTTCAGGAGATTGTGATTGGGATGGCTCATCGTGGTCGCCTCAATGTCCTGGTTAACGTTTTAGGCAAAATGCCATCAGATCTTTTTGCTGAATTTGAGCATAAGGGCCCAGAAACATTACCTGCAGGTGACGTGAAGTATCACCAAGGTTTCTCAAGCGATATTTCTACGCCAGCCGGTCCAGTGCATTTGTCATTAGCATTTAATCCTTCCCATTTAGAAATCGTTAACCCAGTCGTGGAAGGTTCTGCTCGTGCCCGTATGGAGCGCCGTGGTGATATGTTGGGTGAGCAAGTGTTGCCAGTATTAGTGCATGGCGATGCTGCGATTGCAGGTCAGGGTGTCATGCAAGAGACTTTAGCGATGGCGGAAGTACGTGGCTATTCAACTGGTGGCACGATCCACATCGTAATTAATAACCAAATTGGTTTCACTACATCCGATCCCCGCGATTTACGCTCTAGCTTGTATTGCACTGACATCATGAAGGTGATTGATGCTCCGGTCTTGCATGTCAATGGCGATGATCCTGAAGCCGTTGTCTTGGCAACTAAATTGGCAGTAGAGTTCCGCACGCAATTTCATAAAGATGTGGCCATTGATATTGTTTGCTTCAGAAAGTTAGGTCACAACGAGCAAGATACGCCTGCGATGACGCAGCCCTTGATGTACAAAATCATCTCAGAGCATCCCGGTACTCGAAAGTACTATGCCGATAAGTTGGAGGCTCAAGGCGTATTACCGGCTGGCACTGGTGACCTGATGGTGAAAGAGTACCGCGCCGCGATGGATGCGGGTAAGCAAACTTCAGACCCTGTATTAAGTAACTTTAAAGGTAAGTTCGCTGTCGATTGGTCGCCTTTCTTGAATAAGAAATGGACTGATGAGGCAGATACAGCCATTCCATTAACGGAATGGAAGCGCCTAGCAGAGCGGGTCTCTACAGCTCGAGAAGGATTCAAGGTTCACCCCTTAGTCGAAAAGGTCTTGAAAGATCGCGCAGCAATGGGTCGCGGTGAAACCAATATTGACTGGGGCATGGGTGAGCACATGGCTTTCGCATCCTTGGTAGCAAGTGGTTATCCAGTCCGCCTATCAGGCGAGGATAGTGGTCGTGGCACCTTTACCCATCGTCATGCGGTTTTGCATAATCAAAACCGCGAAAAATGGGATACCGGTGTTTATATTCCCCTGCGCCACATTGCTAAAGACCAGGCTCCATTTTTGGTGATCGATTCGATCTTGTCCGAAGAGGCTGTGCTGGGTTTTGAGTATGGCTATGCTGCTTCAGAGCCCAACACCTTGACTATTTGGGAAGCGCAGTTTGGCGATTTTGCGAATGGTGCTCAAGTAGTGATTGATCAATTTATTGCTTCTGGTGAAGTGAAGTGGGGTCGTGCGAACGGCTTGGTCATGATGTTGCCTCACGGTTATGAAGGACAAGGTCCAGAGCATTCATCGGCACGTTTAGAACGCTTTATGCAGTTGTGCGCGGATACCAATATGCAGGTCATTCAGCCAACAACAGCGTCACAGATTTTCCACGTATTACGCCGTCAAATGATTCGACAGTTCCGTAAGCCGCTGATCTTGATGACACCAAAATCTTTATTGCGTAATAAAGAAGCAGCCTCACCATTAACGGATTTCACGAAAGGTGGATTCCACACGATCCTGCCTGAGCGCGATGAGGCTATTGAAGGTAAGAAGGTTACTCGTTTAGTTATGTGTTCCGGCAAGGTCTATTACGACTTAGCTAAGACGCGTACTGAGAAAAAACTAGATGATGTTGCGATCATTCGTTTGGAGCAACTATATCCATTCCCGCATAAAGCATTGAATGCTGAGTTGAAGAAGTATCCGAACCTCGAAGAGGTGGTGTGGTGTCAGGATGAGCCGCAAAACCAAGGCGCCTGGTTCTTTGTTCAGCACAATATTTTGGAGAACATGTCTGAGGGCATGAGGTTGGCATATGCAGGTCGCCCAGCATCAGCCTCACCAGCCTGTGGTTATGCTCATCTCCACCAAGAACAACAAAAGTCTCTTCTTACGGCTGCATTCGCAAAACTAAAGGGTTATGTCATTACGAAGTAATCGTTGACCTCACCCAATATAAAAACACTAAACAGGATCCATCATGGCTATTTTTGAAGTTAAAGTCCCCCAACTCTCCGAGTCAGTAGCCGAAGCTACTTTATTGCAATGGAAAAAGAAAGTCGGCGATGCTGTTGCTCAAGATGAAATTTTGATCGAAATCGAAACTGATAAAGTGGTGCTGGAGGTTCCTTCACCGTCCGCTGGCGTTATTACAGAGATTGTGATTGCTGACGGCGGCACTGTAATTGCCGAGCAGTTGATTGCAAAGATTGATAGTACTGCTGTTGCCGCTGCCCCAGTAGCTTCTGCTGCCCCAGCTGTAGCTCCCACAAAAGCTGCTCCTGCTGCTAAATCATCTGCCGCCGCCGCTCCTTCGGCTACAAAAATCCTTGCTGAACATAATCTAAGTGCTGACCAAGTTGCAGGCTCTGGTCGTGATGGCCGCGTTACTAAGGGTGATGCACTTAACGCAGTAGCAGGCGGAGCAAAAGCTGCTGCATTACCAAGTACACCAATTCCAATGGGCAATCGTCCAGAAGAGCGTGTGCCGATGAGTCGCTTGCGTGCTCGTATTGCTGAGCGTTTGCTTGAGTCCCAGGCTAACAACGCTATATTGACTACATTCAATGAAGTTAATATGGCACCAGTAATTGCCATGCGTAATAAGTACAAAGATCAGTTTGAAAAAGTGCATGGCGTGAAGCTGGGGTTCATGTCCTTCTTCGTTAAGGCTGCAACTCATGCATTGAAGAAGTTTCCATTGCTCAATGCCTCTGTTGATGGCAATGATATTGTTTACCATGGTTACTTTGATATCGGTATCGCAGTGAGCTCACCGCGTGGCTTGGTAGTTCCAATTCTGCGTGATGTTGATCAAATGAACCTAGCAGATATTGAGAAGAAGATTGCCGAATTTGGCCTTAAAGCGCGTGAAGGTAAATTATCCTTAGAGGATTTAACGGGCGGTACATTCTCCATCTCTAACGGCGGTGTATTTGGCTCAATGCTTTCTACTCCAATCATTAATCCTCCACAATCTGCCATCTTGGGTATTCATGCAACTAAAGAGCGTGCTGTGGTTGAGAATGGTCAAATTGTGATTCGTCCCATTAATTACTTAGCCTTGTCATATGATCATCGCATCATCGACGGTCGTGAGGCAGTACTTGGTCTGGTTGCAATGAAGGATGCTTTAGAAGATCCTTCACGTCTCCTCCTTGATTTGTAAGAGGGAAGATCATGAGTCAATCATTTGACGTATTAGTTATTGGTGGTGGCCCTGGTGGCTACATTGCAGCAATTCGTGCGGCCCAATTGGGGTTTAAGGTTGCCTGCGCAGAATCCAATGCTTATGACGATCCAAAAGGTGAGCCACGCTTAGGTGGTACTTGCTTAAACGTTGGTTGTATTCCATCAAAGGCTTTACTTGCCTCTTCTGAAGAGTTTGAGAAGATTAGTCATCATGTAGCAGACCACGGCATTACCGTTGGTTCTGTAAAGCTCGATTCCAACAAAATGCTTGCGCGTAAAGACGCGATTGTGACAAAGATGACTGCTGGTATTCAGTTCTTGTTCCGTAAGAATAAAATTACTTTGCTCAAAGGACATGCGTCATTTGAAAGTAAGGGTACTGATGGATACCAAATTAAGGTGGATGGTAAGGATAAGGGCATTTTTACGGCCAAGAACATAATTATTGCTACAGGATCTAAGGCACGTCATTTACCGAACATCCCAGTAGATAACGTATTAATCAGCGATAACGAGGGTGGCCTCAAGTTTGATTCCATTCCAAAGAAACTGGGTGTGATTGGTGCTGGTGTGATTGGCCTCGAGTTGGGTTCTGTCTGGCGTCGTGTTGGTTCTGACGTCACTATTTTGGAAGCGCTTCCCACTTTCTTAGGTGCTTGCGATCAAGGTATCGCTAAAGAGGCGCAAAAGATCTTTACCAAACAAGGCCTCAAAATGAATATGGGTGTCAAGATTGGTGAAGTCAAGGTGGATAAAAAAGGTGTTGCTGTTCACTACACTGACAGCGATGGTAAAGCTCAAAAATTAGAGTGCGATCGATTAATTGTTTCTGTTGGTCGCGTGCCAAATACTGAGAAATTAGGTCTCGATAAGATTGGTCTCAAAGTAGATGAGCGTGGCTTCATTCCAATTGATGACCATACCTGTGCTACCGCAGCACCCGGTGTTTATGCGGTTGGTGATGTAGTGCGTGGACCAATGTTGGCACACAAAGCAGAAGACGAGGGTGTGTTGGTTGCCGAAATCATTGCAGGTCAAAAACCACATATCGATTACAACTGCATTCCTTGGGTTATTTATACCGATCCAGAGATTGCTTGGGTTGGTAAAACGGAAGAGCAGCTCAAGCAAGCTGGCATTGCTTACAAGGCTGGCCAGTTCCCATTTGCTGCCAATGGTCGCGCATTAGGTATGGATCGTGCCGATGGTTTTGTCAAAGTGTTGGCCGATGAAAAAACGGATGAAATTTTGGGCGTCCATATTATTGGCCCCAATGCTTCTGACTTGATTGCTGAAGCTGCAGTGGCGATGGAATTTAAAGCAGCGGCTGAAGATATTGCTCGTATCTGTCATCCACATCCAAGCTTATCAGAAGTGGTTCGCGAGGCAGCATTAGCGACGGATAAACGTGCATTAAACATGTAATTGAAAGCATTAGAGTATTACCATCAAGAATTAAAAGTGCGCGGGTATCAAAGCGATCCCGCGCAGCTTGCTGCTATTGAGCGCTTGCAAGATTGCGAGGATGAGTGGGTTGCTTATAAAGAAATCCGTAGTAGTGGTCTCAAAAAGAAACTGTTTCACCCAAAGTTGCCGCGTGGTGTTTATCTCTGGGGTGGAGTAGGCCGCGGCAAATCCTTTCTGATGGATTGTTTCTTTGCAGCATCTCCATTAGAAAAAAAGATCCGCATCCATTTTCATGAATTTATGCGTGAAGTACATCGCGAGCTTCATGAGCTGTCTGGATTATCTGATCCACTTGATGAGCTTGCTAAAAGAATAGCCATGCGCTATCGCCTCATCTGTTTTGATGAGTTTCATATTAATGACATTGCCGATGCCATGATTTTGTATCGCTTATTGAGCGCGCTTTTTGAAGATCGTGTTCAGTTTGTGATGACATCAAACTACCAGCCAAATGAGCTATATCCTAATGGCTTGCATCGCGATCGCTTGCTTCCCGCTATCAAACTTCTTGAAGAACAGCTTGATGTTATGAATGTCGATGCGGGTAATGATTATCGACGTGTGCAGATGGCTCAAGTACAGGCTTATCTCATGCCAGTAAATGCACATACCCATTCAATTCTGATGCAAATGTTTAAGACATTAATTGGAAACCAGAAGGAAACGGTTCGTCCTGTGCTGCGGATTGAATCTCGAGAGTTAAGGCCTCTCCACATGGCCGAAGGAGTGGTGTGGTTTGATTTTCAGACTTTGTGTTGTGGTCCAAGGTCTCAAAATGATTACCTTGAGATAGCCAAGCTCTTTCATACGGTGATTTTGTCAGGGGTTCCGTATATGCCCCCGAGGATGACCAATGAAGCCCGCCGTTTCATTTGGCTGATTGATGTGCTGTATGACCATAAGATCAAGCTAATTATCTCTGCAGAGCTCCCTGCCGTTGATCTGTATACCGATGGTCAAATCACCAGTGAGTTCTCCAGAACGGTATCTCGCTTGATTGAGATGCAATCCCGTGACTACCTAGATGCACCTCGTCGGGTGGTGGACACTAGATTGACCTAAAATGGGCTTATGACTAGTAATTCAAGCCTAAACGCAGATTTACATTGCCACTCCGTGGTTTCTGATGGAACCTTAACGCCTGAGCAACTAGCGGAGCGTGCGCATGAGAATGGCGTCCGCTTATGGGCATTGACGGATCATGACGAGTTGGGTGGTCAGGAAAGAGCCCGTATTGCTGCTAGTTCATTCGGCATGGATTATCTTTCAGGGGTTGAGATCTCGGTGACCTGGATGGGTCAGACCATTCATATTGTTGGTCTCGGTATTGATGCTTCCAACGCTGGAATTTTAGAGGGGTTGCGGCGTACCCGTGAAGGTCGTGGCAATCGTGCCAAGCAGATGGCAGAACAACTGCTAAAGGTGGGTATTCCTGGGGCCTATGAAGGCGCTCTGCATTTCGCTGGTAATCATGATTTAATTTCTCGTACCCACTTTGCACGCTTCCTGGTTGATCAGGGTGTCTGTCGTGATACCGAGCAAGTGTTTAAAAACTATTTAGTTGAAGATAAACCTGGTTATGTGCCCCACCTTTGGGCCTCATTAGATGATGCAGTCGCTTGGATCAAGACAGCTGGTGGCGCTGCCGTTATCGCACATCCAGGACGATATAAGCTCAGCGCCATGCAAATGGATGAGCTCTATAAGCATTTTAAGGAAATCGGCGGCATGGCAATTGAAGTCATCACTGGCAGCCATAGTCCAAGCCAATATCAAACCTATGGCAAGATTGCTGAGCATTATGGGTTTTTAGCTTCCCGTGGATCTGATTTTCATGATCCAGAGGAGAGTTATATTGACTTAGGTACCTTACCGCATTTACCCGATCATTTAACCCCGGTATGGACGCTATTTCATTAGGCGACTATTTCACTTAACCAGTTGTAATTACCTTTAAATAATAAAGATCAAGATGTTTGAAGAACGCGTTCTCTCTGGTATGCGACCAACAGGTAGTTTGCACCTCGGCCATTACCATGGTGTTTTAAAGAATTGGGTTCGCTTGCAGTCTGAGTATCCCTGCTACTTTTTTGTAGCAGACTGGCATGCCTTAACAACTCACTATGAAACCCCCGATGTGATTGAGCAATCAGTTTGGGATATGGTAATTGACTGGCTTGCTTGCGGCGTTGACCCAAATCAGGCGACATTATTTATACAGAGTAAAGTTCCCGAGCATGCTGAACTATTCTTGTTGCTTTCAATGGGCACCCCCTTGGGCTGGCTAGAGCGCGTTCCAACATACAAGGATCAAATTGAAAAGCTCAAAGAAAAGGATCTGCAGACTTATGGATTCTTGGGCTACCCTTTGCTTCAAGCTGCCGACATTCTGATTTATCGTGCGCAATTTGTGCCGGTAGGCGAGGATCAAGTCCCGCATGTGGAGATGACCCGTGAAGTAGCGCGCCGTTTTAATTATCTCTATGGCCGCGAGCCTGGCTTTGAAGAGAAGGCTCTAGAGGCAGTCAAAAAACTAGGCAGTAAGCGCGCCAAGATGTACGCTGAGTTACGCGTTGCCTTTCAGGAGCGGGGCGATGATGAGGCTTTAGAGCAAGCCAAAGCATTGCTCCAAGAGGCGCAAAGCCTTTCTATGGCAGATCGTGAAAGATTGTTTGGCTTCTTAGAGGGCGCTCGCAAAATTATTTTGCCAGAGCCGCAAGCCTTGCTTACTAGTGCTTCGCGCATGCCAGGTATTGATGGCCAAAAGATGTCAAAGTCTTATGGCAATACGATTAGCATTCGTGAGAAACCAGAAGAAGTGATCCGCTCTATTCGCACTATGCCAACGGATCCAGCGCGTGTTCGCAGAACTGATCCGGGAGATCCAGCGCGTTGCCCAGTTTGGCAATTACATACCGTGTATTCCAATGAGGATACCAAGACTTGGGTGCAAAAGGAGTGTCAGTCAGCAGGTATTGGTTGCTTGGAGTGTAAACAACCTGTGATTGATGCCATTCTTACTGAACAGCAACCGATGTTTGAGCGTGCGCAGAAATATTTGGATGACCCAAGTTTACTGCGCTCCATCATTGCCGATGGTTGCGACAAGGCTCGCAAGGTTGCGCAAGAAACGATGCGCGAGGTCCGTGAGTCTATGGGTCTAGCGTACGATTAAGGCCATTTGCTTGGCTTCAATGCATGATGCGATACTAGATGCCTCCAGTTGGGTAAGGCGTTTTGCACCGCTCATTCCGACCGAAGGTTCTGTATTGGATTTAGCTTGTGGTGCAGGTAGGCATGCTGGTTTATTGGCATCACTAGGTCATACTGTTTTAGCTGTTGACCAAGATATCAGTGCTATTGAGGGCTTGCCAAATCCCAGAATTCAAAGTCAAAAAGAGGATCTTGAGGGAGATATTTGGCCTCTATCAGGTCAGCAATTTTCAGGGATTGTTGTGGCTAACTATCTCTACCGCCCGTTTTTGGATCAGCTGCCCAAAATGCTGCGTGATGGCGGTATCTTGATCTATGAAACCTTCGCCGCTGGGAATGCTCAATTTGGAAAGCCATCCAATCCTAATTTCTTACTAAATCCAGGGGAATTACTTGCTTTAGCGGCTAGCGCAGGGCTTAAGGTGCTCGCCTATGAGGATATTTACCTTGATCAGCCTAAACCAGCCATGGTTCAGCGGATTTGTGCTTTAAAAGGAAATTAAAAGGGTGCATTCCGTTACAATTTGTTGCTTAACATTCAGATAATTCAGACGCATTCAGTGACTAATACAACACAATCCGACGCCTCTATAAAGCCCATCGCTGGGAGTATGCCTGCCATCGTGACGCCGATGCTCGAGGATGGGGCTCTGGATTTTCCTGCCTTACGTTCATTACTTGATTGGCATGTCGCCGAAGGTTCAGATGGCATTGTGATTGTGGGTACTAGCGGTGAATCCCCAACGGTTTCCGTAGAAGAGCATTGTGAGTTGATCAAAGTAACTGTTGACCATATTGCGGGACGCATTCCAGTTATCGCTGGAACTGGCGGAAACTCAACAACCGAAGCAATCGAGCTAACCAAGTTCGCTAAATCAGTGGGTGCGGATGCTAGCTTGCAGGTTGTCCCTTATTACAACAAACCTACGCAAGAAGGTATGTTTTCCCACTTCAAGAAAATTGCAGAGTCGGTTGATCTCCCCGTCATTCTTTATAATGTTCCCGGAAGAACGATTGCAGATCTTGCCAGTGAGACAACAGTTCGCCTTGCAGGAGTGCCTGGCATCATTGGCATTAAAGATGCGACAGGGAGCATTGAGCGCGGAACTATATTGCTAGCTGATTTGAAGCGCGCTGGGTATCATGATTTCTCGGTATTTTCTGGTGACGACCTCAGTGCTGCTATGTTGATGCTCATGGGTGGCAAAGGAAATATCTCTGTTACTGCGAATATCGCACCCCGCTTGATGCATGACTTGTGCCAGGCGGCTATGTCTGATAATGTTGTCAAGACCCGCGCGATTCAATATCAATTACTGGCTGTTCATAAGGCCATGTTTACTGAGGCAAACCCGATTCCTGTGAAATGGGCCTTGCATGAAATGGGCAAAATCACTGCTGGAATTCGTTTGCCTTTAACCCCTTTGAGTGTCGCTTTGCGCGAACCTCTAAAGACTGCAATGAAACAGGCCGGCCTACTATGATGAATTTAATGCAATCTCTACGCCAGTATTGCGTAGCTTTATTAATTTTTTCTGCTATATCTTTTGGTTTAGTGGGCTGTAAATCAGTTTCTTCTAACGATACGGTGGACTATAAAACTGTCGGCGCTGTTCGTGGGCCCAATTTGTCATTCCCGCCTGACTTAATTACTGCCCAGGCTGATCGTCGCTACATTGTGCAAGATGGTACTGCCACTATGTCCGAGTACAACGCTGCGGTTAAAAAATCTGTACAGACTCGCAAGAATGTCATGACCGGTATTCCGGGTATGCGGATTGCTAGAGATGGTGAGCGTCGTTGGTTGGTAGTCGAAAAGCCAGCACCAGAGTTATACCCACAAATTAAAGATTTTTGGCAAGAGAATGGTTTCCTTTTGGTAATTGACTCACCATCGACCGGCATCATGGAAACTGATTGGGCTGAGAACCGAGCCAAGATTGCGCAAGACTTTATTCGCTCTACTATTGGCCGCGTCTTAGATTCTCTTTACGATACCGGTGAGCGTGATAAATACAAAATACGTCTTGAAGTTAGCAAACCAGGTGAGACTGAGATTTATATCACTCATCGGGGCTCCATTGAAAAATGTGTAAGCGATAGTACTGCTACTTGTATCTCTACAGTTTGGACAGCACGCCCAAGCGACCCTGAACTAGAGGCAGTTTTCTTGGCTCGCTTAATGGAGCGTTTAGGAATGACTCAGGAGCAGGCTAAAGCGCAAGTTGCCGTGCCGCTAGATCGTAAGACACAGAAGGCAAAGCTAGTTCAAGAGGGTGTTAATACCGCCCACATTGAATTGGCATCGGGCTTTGACCGCGCATGGCGAGATACTGGTCTTGCCTTGGATCGATCTAACTTTACTGTAGAAGACCGCAACCGTGCTAACGGTATTTTCTATGTGCGTTACGTCAATCCAAAAGATTTAGGTGATACCAAAGGCTTCTTTGCGAATCTCTTTAGTAGCAAGGATGACTCTAGTCTGAAGGCGAAGAAATATCTTGTCATTGTTAAATCCACGAGTGATAAATCTTCCAGTGTCTATGTTCAAAATGCAGATGGTAAACCTGAAAATACTCCGGCTGGATTGCAACTTTTGACTCTGCTCACTGAGCAGATGTCCAGATAAGTAATTCAATCTAATTAGTTTAAGCCAATAAAAAAGCCGCTTTTCAGCGGCTTTTGATTTCAAGAAGAAGATTACTTCTTAGCGTCAGCAGCTGGAGCAGCAGCTGGAGCAGCTGGAGCAGCAGCAGGAGCGTCAGCAGCAGGAGCAGCGGCAGGAGCAGCAGGAGCGACTTCTACAGGTTTTGCTTCTTCTTTTTTACCGCAAGCGGTTAAAGCGATTGCCAACAATG
>CANISN010000021.1 GCA_947470165.1 Burkholderiaceae bacterium
GATTTGGTTTTTACCAATAGATGAAATTGAAATGTTTTCCGACTTAAACGAGCCTAATATTTTGAGCCCTTCATTTTCAATCTTGACTGATTTCACTACAGGCCACTCATTATTGCCATTAGCAAAATACTCCTGCGCAGAATCACTAGCTAAGTAATCCAGAAACTGAATTGCTGCTTGTGGGTGTGGGGCATTCTTAGCAACCCCTCCACCAGCAATATTGATATGCGTACCAGTGGTTTTCTGATTGGGCCAAATAAATCCAATTTTAGAAACAATTTCTTGATCCTCCGGCTTAGTAGAGCGCAGTAACCTCACCAAGTAATAAGAGTTGGTTAACGCAACCCCACACTCGCCAGAGGCAACTGCCTTAATTTGATCAGTATCACCACCACGTGGAGGGCGAGCCATATTAGCCACAACCCCCTTAGCCCACTCTTCTGTTGCCGCCTCACCGCGTCGCTCAATCATCGCACCAATGAGCGATAACATATAGGGATGAGCGCCTGAACGCGTACAAACCTGACCTTTGTTAATAGGCTCAGATAACTTTTCATAAGTATCCACATCCTGTGGGCTTACTTTAGTCTTGTTGTAAACCACCAAGCGAGCCCTAGTTGAAAAACCAAACCAAGTAGATCCCTCTGGATCTGGTTTAGATCGCATGTTTTCTGAGATACGGCCATCTAAATAGTGAGAATGGATAGGTTTAAAAAAGCCATCAATTTGAGCCCGCCACAACCTTGCTGCATCAACCATCAAAATAACATCCGCTGGACTATTCGATCCCTCACTTTTTAATCTCTCCGCTAGCGCATTATCATCTGCTTCAATACGATTGATTTTGATGCCGGTCTTCTTCGTGAAGTTGCTATACAACGCTTCATCAGTTTGGTAATGACGTGCAGAATAGAGGTTTAATTCTTTTGCGCCTTTGGTCCCTTTGATCTCTTTTACCTCACTAGGCGCTTGAGCAAGTAGTGGCGCTGCTAAAAAAGCACTCAGAATTAATCCGCTAAGGCCTAAAATTTTTTGAAGCTGTTGGGTTGTCATTGCTGTATTGGTGATCAGAATTAGAGAAAATCTAATTTATCACAAATACGAATGATTATCAATTAAGATTTAGCGATTACTCTAGAAAGCAAGAATACAGGAAAAAGTCCTACTAAAACAATGGTTAAGGAAGGTAAAGCTAATTCAGCTAGGCGTTCATCGGCAGCCAGTTGATAGGTTGCGACAGCCAAGGTATCAAAGTTAAATGGGCGTAGCAACAGTGTCGCAGGCAACTCCTTCATTACATCCACAAAGACAAATAGGCCCGCAGTCATCAGGCTACGTTTTAGCAAAGGTATGTGCACTCTTTGCAAAATTTGCATCCTAGAAAGTCCAAGTAAAGCTGCTGAACCATCCATAGATGGCGTAATACGAGAAAGCCCCGCCTCGACACTTTGTAGACTAGAAGAAAGAAAGCGGACTAAATAGGCATAAACCAGTACCAATACACTGGCTGATATCCACCAAGCCAACTGAAAAATTTCTAAAAAAGAAAGGATGCCAATCGCTAATACTGCGCCTGGCAGTGCATAACCAAACCCCAATAATCGATTGACCCAAGCTAAGCGTGAATTCATTCGAACTGAGTAGGCAAAAAATACTGCCAGTAGCACTGAAATCACAGCCGTCAGAATGGCAACCAAGACAGAATTACTCAACCAATCTAAATAACGAATATCGATAGTAAGACCCTGCTTAAAGAGTAATTGCAAAAGTACAAACGCAGGTAATAAAAAGCCGAAAAGTAGTGTGCCACCACAAAATGTAAATGCAAAAAAAGCGGTCTTACCATGAAGTGGCTTAGCTAGTGGTCTAGTCTGCGATGAAGATGCGTAACGTAATTTTGAGCGGCTACTTTGCTCAACAAAAAAGATGAGTAAGACAAAACTCAAGAGACCCAAAGCCAGCTGAACAGCTGCTACACGATCCCCAAAAGAAAGCCAAGCTTTAAAGATGCCGGTTGCGAAAGTCTGGATACCAAAGTAAGACACTGCACCAAAGTCCGCCAAGACCTCCATCAGTGCTAAAGCCATACCAGCAAAGATGGCTGGTCTTGCCATGGGCAGCACTAATTTCATAAAACCCTGGATTGGACTATAACCAAGCGTTTCTGAAACCTCAATGAGCCGACCGCTACGCTCTAAAAATGCAGTGCGTGTAATTAGGTAGACATATGGAAAAAGGCAGAAGGAAAAAGACCAAATTGCACCGCCCATAGATCTGGGATCCGGGAAAAACCATAAGGAGTTTGCTCCAAGCAAAGTACGAATAGTGCTCTGTATTGGGCCTGAGAATTGCAAGAGATCTACAAATAGGTAGGCCATGACATAGGTAGGCACAGCTAGGGGAAGAATTAAAGCCCACTCGAATACAGCTTTGCCTGGAAAGTCGTAACTAGCAATAATCCAAGCGTTACCCACTCCCAGAATAAATACCCCAGCCCCAACACCAATAATGAGAGCCAAGGTCGAGGCAATATACCCCCCCAGGACGAAGCTCCAAAGATGGTTAAGGGTACCAGTAGCCTCAAGTGCATTCTCAGAAAATAGGAATGGCGCTGCCAAGCCGAATAGAGGCAAAAATAACAACAGGGCAAGTGGCAGAACAATACGATTCATTAAATCCGCAATCCGTTTAGACTCTAGCTACATATTTAACCACTAGCGTCATTAGCATTAATGAGAAAATTATAGGGATGAAATCCGCCAGCACATTACTTTCTATTAAAGAACTCGAGATTGACTACCCAAGTCGGGATGGAAATGGCCGAGTTACCGCTGTCAGAGGTCTCAATTTACAGCTAGAGCAAGGTGAGATTGGCTGCTTATTGGGCTCCTCGGGTTGCGGGAAATCGACTGTACTAAGAGCAATTTGTGGCTTTGAACGAGTAAAATCTGGCGAGATTCTGCTACGTGACAAGGTGGTGAGCTCTATTACTAACCATCTGCCAAGCAACCAAAGAAAGGTGGGTATGGTCTTCCAAGATTTCGCCCTCTTTCCGCATCTGAGCGTTTTGGAGAATATTGCCTTTGGACTGCAACATCTTCCAAGCATTAAAAGATCCCTACTAGCCATGGAGTGGCTCAACAGAGTCTCACTCTCAGACAAAGCGGATGCCTACCCGCATGAGCTGAGTGGTGGTCAACAGCAACGTGTGGCGCTAGCGAGAGCAATGGCTCCAGAGCCTGATTTAATTCTCCTAGATGAACCCTTCTCCAGTTTAGATATTGAACTCAGAGAGCGACTTGCGGGTGAGATGCGAGAGATTCTAAAAACAAATCATATTACCGCCCTATTAGTCACTCACGATCAGTTTGAGGCCTTTGCTATCGCAGATAAAGTAGGCGTGATGACAGACGGAAAAGTACTACAGTGGGATACGCCGTATGAGCTTTATCATAAGCCATCCAATCGCTATATTGCCGACTTCATTGGTCGCGGTGTGTTTGTCAAGGGTATTGTTTTACCTGGAAACAAAGTCAAGATTGAGCTTGGTGAACTCGATTTAGAAGAAGACCGCAGCAAGGAGCTTGGTCAAGAAATTGATGTTTTGTTGCGTGCCGATGACATTCAGCATGATGACAACAGCACCATGCAGGCAGAAGTTGTGCGCAAAACCTTTAGGGGTGCAGATTTTTTATATACCCTCAAACTGGCATCTGGCATTGAGGTCTTTGCGTTTGTACCCAGCCATCACGATCACGCCATTGGGGAACAAATTGGCATCCAATTAGTGGCTGATCACGTGGTTACTTTTAGTGATTAAGCTTCCTCAAGCTGAATCCATCTGCATTGAAACGTAGCACCTCCACAGAAGCCTTTCAGATCAAGCTTTAGGTAATGTAATTGGCAAAGTCAAAGACAGAATTAGGGCCACGCGGAATATCTTCTATTTTCTTAAATTGCGCCTTCACAACTTTTTGCACTTCCCCTTTTGGGGCCTTCTCTTTCTGAGGAATAATTGGGACTAGCATGTTGCGTTCAGGGGCTTTTTTAATCTCACTAAAACTCGGTACGTAATCTTTGATTGTGGACGCCAAGGTAACATTAGAAATACAGCTCATCATGTAGGTTTCCAAAGATTGGTAGAGCTCTTTGGCAATATCCGATACCTCAACCTTGCGCTTTTTAATCAAATTCATCGCCAGCACAATATCTTTGATCGTTACCAATTGAGGATCCTTGGAGAGTACATAACCACCCCTGCGACCTTTTGTACCCTTGATAATTCCGGATTCTCTCAAGGGTCGCAATAGAAGCTCAACACGACTAATCGACAAATGCTGTCTCTTGGCTAAATCAGGTACCGGTACGGGTTGACCATTCATCGAGTGATTGGCGATGTCTACTAGAGCATTCAAGGCCGCTTTTACTGCTTTGGTGATGTCCATGATAATTTTCGAAGAAATGTTAATTTGGAATTATTATGAAACTGATCCCAACTTTATGCTGCAGCGCACTTTTTAACCCTATTAAGTTCATGGTTGAGCCATCTCAGTCTCAATACCCCTTAGCTTGCCAGCTACTGCGTTTTATCGCCTACATTCTGGCTGGCGGGATAATTGCGCAATTTTTTAGCTGTCTAGTTGCCTATTTTTTGATTAGCGATTCTCAAGCAGCAGGCATGGTCGCGCAGCTGATCGTTCAGCACCTTTCGTATTACTTTTTGGGATGTGCATTTATCATTTTGAGTCTCGCCAATATGCTCGTAAAAAGAGGGGTATATAGCCTCAGAAAAATTCGCCTTCCTTCGCTCACTCTAATATTGATAATTTCATTAAATAGCTTTTTACTGATCCCTCGCATGGATTATTTAAGAGAAGCTGCACTGCTTGATGGAATGCCGGTAATGCTCTCGTATTTTGCAAACTATTTTTTGATATTAAACGGCTTGACGCTCATATTAGTATTGATTCAGATTTTTTATAGTGCATTACTAGCATGGAACTTAAGTGGCGCTCAGTCATCCTAAATGGGCTTTAACTGAGGCAATTAAGGGTATTTGCTGCTCCCGCCTCAAAAACTGGCCAAGCTCGACTCGCAAATTTGATTGGCTAATCAAAAATACCTTTGATCCTTCGATGGGGGACTCAATTTTTGCCCATTGAATATTAAACTCATAGGTAGTTTCTCGAAAGCTGATAAATTTTTTGACAATAAGACGCTTGCCATCTATCTGAATCGTTTCACAGTCGAGCGCCTTTCTGCAGTAAATTAAAAAGCCAATACTGACTGCGGCTAGTTCTAGACTAGTGAAAATGGGTATGACCCATACCCCTGCCAATAAAAAGCCTGTTGCTACCGTCGCCGAAAGACATACTAAAACAATGTAAAACTTGAGTAACTGCTTTGGAGTCAGCGCGCAATTTCTTCGCATTTGCCAAGTTTTCATACTGAAGTGGGAAATTAGGGTGCTAATAAACGCTTACTAATGCTTATTGCGCGCTTGGGCTTTCGCTAATTGATCGGCGCTTCTTTGCTGAAAATCGACCATATTGTGATAGCCCATTTGATAGCAGGGGCAATGTTTTCCCAGAATCCAACGGGCGAGCTTGATGCGTAGTTTTTGAACCATTTACATCTCCTAGTATTGAGCTTCAAATGTAAACGGAAATTGAGATTGGTGCTGACTGCAGATCAAAATACAGGGAAGTTTTTACTTTTTTCGCGACATGAGCAGAAATGATTTAAATCCATTACATTAAATCAATGACTAATTTACCCACTTCCTCACGAAAAATACCCCTCTTTCCACTCGGAACTGTTCTATTTCCGGATGGTGTCATTGCCCTCAAGATTTTCGAAGTACGCTACCTTGACATGATGAAACAATGCCTGCGTGATAAGACTGAATTTGGTGTTATCAGCATTATTAACGACTTGAATTCTGACGATGAAAGTCCATCTGCTGCTTTTTCTAATATTGGCACACTTGCTCAAATTGAAGACTTTGACCCAGTTCAGCCGGCTCTATATATCACTAAATCTTTCGGTACACAACGCTTTAAATTAATCAGCAGTGCACAAGAATCAAATGGCCTTTGGATTGGTGAAATTGAGCCCCTAGCAAACGACCCCGTTACTCCCATCCCAGAGGAGCATCAAAAAGCAGTTGAATTATTGGATGAAATCATCTCGGTGATTCAAAGCGAAGATTTGTTAGGTGAGGCTCCCTTTAAAAAACCCTTCAAGGTCAATGATTGTGGATGGGTTTCCAATCGACTTGCTGAGCTTTTGCCCATCTCTTTGGCCCAAAAGAATCATCTACTTGCGCAAACTAATCCTCGAATCAGGCTCGATCTGATTTTGGAAATCATTGAAGATGACGGCTTAAGAAATATCAAGATGCATTAAAAGCCATGCTTGATGATCTTATTCGAAATACCATTCGAGAGATGGTAGGCGGTGGTGGACCTCCAGTCGCCTTTCTGACTCCACCTGGTGATCGAGGCCTTTTTGGACCGGAATCTATTGCATGGAAAGTTCATGCAGACTTCATATCCATGATGATCGGTGGCATTAGCTCACTAATATTGCAGGCACTACATCCTCAAGCCCTAGCGGGAGTTTGGGACCATTCTTCTTTTAGAGCAGATCTCAAGGGTCGCCTTGGAAGGACTGCTTTTTTTATTGCAGCAACCACCTATGGCCCCACAGATATGGCAAATAAGGTGATTGAAAAAGTAAATCATATCCATACCAAGATCACAGGCTTAGATGAATTTGGGAAACCTTATTCAGCCACAGATCCTCATTTACTCGCCTGGGTACATCTGACTGAAACGCGAAGCTTTATGAGCTCCTTTGAGGGCTACAGAAAAGAAAAGATAAGCTCAAAGGCAAAAGATCAATATTTTTTAGAGATGAAACTCTTAGGCGAGAGAATGGGTGCTATTGACCTACCAAGCGCCTATGCTGATACTGAAAAAGCGATTCAAGCCTATATCCCAGAACTCCATTTTGGCGCACGCGCAAAGAGCATTATTGATTTACTGGAAAACTTTCCTAGCAATTTGACTGCCAAGCCTTTTATCAGGCTAATTAGTCACGCAGGATTTTTGAATCTTCCGGACTGGGCATATCCCATTATTAGAAAAAAAACACCTAGCCACCTAGAGCGCCTCGCCATTAAAAAGAGTATTGATTTCCTTGCTTTACCAGTCCGGGAAGCCCTTAAAGATGGGGTGGCTGCTCACTCTATGCGTCGGGTGTATGGCTCAGTCAATACTTAAGGGCCCTCTTCCTCAAACTAGACTCTATGACTCAGGCTTTAGTCTAGCGGGATCCTGCTCTTGAGTCTTGTCCGCATCTGATATCAACTTTAAGCTGGGGGCAGCCATTTTTTCGCCATCCCAAACCTGGCCACACCAGCATTCGCCTGCATCATTAATGATGCAAACTCCTGAACCACAGCAACGTTTATCTGGTGCCTTCATAGTTCTACCTTTATGTGCTGACTATGAATGCGAATAGCAGGAGCTTGAACGTGATAATTACCACGCGCTCTTCCTGCATTAAATGTCAGTGAATGCTTCATAGGGACTCCTCTAGCAAAATGGGATTTGGGTCTATTCTAGAGTTTTTATAGATTTAGTGCTTCCCGAAGACTTTAGCACCACCATCATGCAAATCGAGATTTTTGAGAAAACTTCAACTAATGACGATGTCAATCTATTGCCTCGAGATGGCCTTGCATACTACTACCAAGGTATTTTTGAGGGGGCGGCATCTGACCACCTATTTCAGACTCTGATGAACTCCCTAAATTGGCAGCCTGACCAGCTATTCATGTTTGGCAAAAAAGTGATCACGCAGAGAAAGGTAGCTTGGATAGCTGATAGAGGGGTCTCATACACTTATTCAGGAGTAAAAAAACAGCCACAAATATGGACCCCTGAGATTTTAGCTATTAAAAAAAGGGTTGAGGAGCTCACGAATTGCAAATTTAATTCTTGCTTACTCAATCTTTATCACAATGGCAGCGAAGGTATGGGCTGGCATAGCGATGATGAGCCTGAGCTTGATAAGGGGGCGCCTATTGCTTCGATTAGCTTTGGGGCAATCCGCAAATTTGCATTTCAGCATAAGCTGGATAAAACTAGCGCATCACTATTTTTAGATAACGGTAGTGTCTTGGTAATGCACCCCCCAACTCAAGAATTTTGGAAGCATAGCCTCCTTAAAACAAAGATTCCTGTAGGCCCACGCATTAATTTAACTTTTAGAGTAATCAGTACTAAATATGAATCCCAGCAATAAGGAAGGTAAAAGTG
The DNA here is from genome assembly GCA_947470165.1 of Burkholderiaceae bacterium. Lineage (GTDB taxonomy): Bacteria > Pseudomonadota > Gammaproteobacteria > Burkholderiales > Burkholderiaceae > Polynucleobacter. The sequence continues at coordinate 8,328 of CANISN010000021.1, forward strand.
TCGCAATTATTGGTGCAGGAATCGCTGGCCTAAGCTGCGCTACCCGTCTTCAGGCACTTGGCTATGAAGTTGACTTATTTGAAAAAAGTCACGGGCCGAGTGGTCGTATGAGTACTCGCCATGGGGATGGCTGGAGCGCAGACCATGGCGCTCAATACTTTACCGCTAGAGATCCTTTATTTATCAAGGAAGTGCATTCCTGGCTAAAGCATGATGTTGCCAGAATTTGGCATCCCCATATCGAGGTTTTTGAATCAGGCCAATGGCATCAAAGCCAGTCCAAAGAAACTCGCTTTGTAGGTTACCCGGGTATGAACTCTCCTGGAAAGTATCTAGCAAAAGGTCTTAATATTCACTACGAGCAGACTATTGAGGCCATTAAATATCAGCATAATCAATGGCATCTATCTAGTAAGGAGTCTGGGGAGCACACTAAGCAATTTGATTGGATTAGTCTTGCATTGCCAGCCCCACAAACTAGAGCATTAGCTAATATCCTTCATAAAGATATCGATACGATCACCAGCAATACCAATATGAAAGCCTGCTGGACTGTCATGGCACGATTTCAAGTAAAGCCCCCAGTTACATTTGATGCCGCATTTATCAATCAGCAGATTATTAGCTGGATGTCCAGAAATAATTCGAAGCCAGGTCGCTCTGGCATTGAGTCGTGGACAATTCATGCTAATCCCCAGTGGAGCGAGGAATTTATCGAACTCCCAAAGGAGGAGGCAACTGCCTTGATTCTTAAGTGCGCAAATATGCTGGGGCTCGATTGTCAAAATGCTGAGATATCTACCCATAAATGGCGTTATGCCAGCGGATTTACCTCGCCTATACTAGGCTCCTATATCCACCCAGATCTGAAATTGAGTGTTTGTGGAGATTGGGTCAATGGTGGCAGAGTCGAAGGCGCGTGGATGAGTGGCTATCAATTGGCTAATCAGATTAGTTTGCTCTAAAAAGTCCTTTGGAGTAATGCCTAGAAATCACCCCTTCATTTTCTTGCAAAGCAGAAAGTCCTAAATTGGGCTACATTGACTAGTCTTTAATTTTTCTTTTTAACTAGATCAAGATTATGCTTCCCATTATTGAACTGCAACGCCTGAACGGTAGCAAAGAGCAAAGTCTCGACTATGCAGATAAAGTCTTGCTAGTAGTGAATGTAGCGAGCGAGTGTGGCTTTACCTCTCAGTACAAAGACTTGCAAACGCTATATGAGGAGTTTCATTCACGAGGCTTAGAAATTCTGGCATTTCCATGCAACCAATTTGGTGGTCAAGAGCCAGGTACGCCGCAACAGATTGAAGAGTTTTGCAGCACTAAATTTGGCATTACTTTCCCCATCTTTCAAAAAACCGATGTCAATGGTCCTCATACCCATCCCCTCTTTGTCTATCTCAAAACAGCCGCTCCGGGATTGCTTGGTACAGAAGCCATTAAATGGAACTTCACGAAATTTCTGATTGGCCGCGATGGACTTCCCGTGAAGCGATATGCATCAGCAAGCGCTCCTGCTAGCATCAGTGCAGATATTCAAAAACTCCTTTAATCAAATACCAATATTTTTTATATGAACGATGGCATCCCCCTCTCTGAAGTAATTCGTAAACGTATCAAAGCCAAAAAAGCACGCTTTCATGCAAACGATAATATTTCTGACTTTATTCAACCAGGAGAATTAGATGCCTTAGTTGAGGAAGTAGCCGGCAAAATGCAGGCTGTTTTAGAGAGCCTAGTTATTGATACCGAGAGTGATCACAATACTCAAAATACCAGTAAACGCGTCGCCAAGATGTTTGTCAATGAGGTTTTTAACGGTCGCTATGTAGAGCAACCTTCGCTGACAAAATTTCCTAATATCAGCCACCTTAATGAGTTGATGATTATTGGCCCTATCACAGTCAGAAGTGCCTGCTCTCACCATTTGTGTCCGATTATGGGAAGAGTATGGATTGGAATACTGCCAGATAAGAACTCCGCTCTGATTGGACTCTCTAAATACTCCCGCCTAACCGAGTGGGTGATGTGTCGCCCGCAAATACAGGAGGAAGCAGTTGTAGAGCTGGCAGATATGATTGAGAAGAAGGTTAAGCCAACTGGTGTTGCGATCGTGATGGATGCGGATCATTTTTGTATGCAGTGGCGAGGCGTTAAGGACCCAGACTCAAAGATGATTAACAGCGTGATGCGAGGATCCTTCTTAAAGGATCCTAATTTACGTCGAGAATTTTTATCATTGATTGAACGTAATTAATGAATTTATTTAAGAGCGTCATATGACATCAAGGGCTTGCATAGAATTAAAAGATCTTCGGCTCAATACCCAAATTGGAACTTATGCTCCCGGCGCCACTATTCCTGATCAACATCTACTTGATCTGACTTTATGGATTAATCCAAGATTCATTTTGATCTCAGAAGATGTGATGGATCAGGTCTTTGATTACGATCCCCTGGTAGTTGAGATTGATCGATTGGCTGCAGACGGACATTATGAGACCCAAGAAAGATTAGCTACTAGAATAGTTGAGGCATGTGCTTACCATCCTGAAATTGAGTCCCTAGAAATTAGCCTCAAAAAAACTCCAGTTCGAGAGAACTCGGGCTTATTGGGAATCAAGCTATATGTTGATGTCAATACCCTCACCAATATGCGAACAACTAAAGCTGAAGAAATCTAAACCTCTTCCGCAAGCGCTTCAACAAGATGGTCATACTTTAGGAAATTTTCACGATGTCTCCTGTAAAACAGAAGACCTTCATTTAAGCTAGCCACTGTAGCACCCTGCTCTAGCATCTTGTCCCAGAGGTTCCAATCTTCTTGTGGGTGTACACCATCGGCATATCTTCTTTTGTAGCCGACTTGCTGACCTAAGGCTGTGCGATACATCATCGAGCCGTGGTGTTTGCCTTCGCGATCCCAATAAAGATCTCCTTGGTGGGACTTGGTCTCACCAGGAACACGATCATGAATCTCTTCTTTTAACTCACCAGTAACGACTATGTCATAGGTGACAATGTCTGCACGGGCACTTGACAACAGTTCAATCGCATCAGATCTCAGCCAGTTATCGGCACCGATAAAAAGAACGTATTCAGTATCGACTCTCATCAATACATCATGAAAGTTATCCACAGTCCCCAAATTATGAGGTCTCAGGATATATTCAATATCAGGGTATAGCACAGGTAGATGTCTGCAATCCTGCGCCCCATCATCAACAAATAGAATTCTGGCGGGGGCTTGTGTTTGAGATAGCAAGGACTCAATGCAATGGGCTGCAAGATGACCATACTTATAGGAGGCAATAACGACTGTAATCATATTGCTGTGCATTAGAGCATGGAAATATGACCTGAGTATGAAGCCTGGCTTTAAACCCCATACAATAGCCCTATGTTGATACAAATTGCTAACCTTCTCCTCCAAGTCCTCGTCAGCATTGTTGCCGGAGCATGCCTCCTGAGATGCTATTTACAATGGCTCGCATTTAATCTTGGCATGGGTCAAAACAAGACCATTGGCTCTTATGTTCTGCCGCTCAGTAATTGGATCGTGATTCCGCTTCGAAGAGTCATTCCTAGTATTGGTCGCTTTGATGTAGCTAGCTTTGTGGCTGCTTATCTACTGATATTGGCGAAGGTAGCAGTCCTTCTTTGGATATCTGGCGTCTTCTTACCAGACTTATCATGGCTAATGATTGCCTTCATTGATCTCGTAGACCTAATCTTATCGGGACTTGTTGGCCTAGTATTTGCCAGCGTTATTCTGTCGTGGGTTAGCGCTGGATCTCAGATTCAATACTTAGTCTCGCTTTTGGTAGACCCTTTGATCACACCAATCAGAAAAACATTACCCAATTTTGGTGCACTAGATTTATCCCCGCTGGTACTACTTCTCATTCTGCAAGTACTTCAGATTGTGGTGAGTAACCTGAGATAAGCGATTTCATCTTGAATCACTAGTCATCGATTTTAGTGATCAACTCAGTGGCGGAGAGAGTGGGATTCGAACCCACGGTAGGTTTGACCCTACGCCTGATTTCGAGTCAGGTACATTCGACCACTCTGCCATCTCTCCGGAACTTGCGATTCATTATAGCGACCATAGGCCAGATCCCCATGGGCGATAGTGCTTTTACCGAAAACTAGAGCGATCAGGTGGATTCAAGTATTATAGATACACAAATATGTATATCTATAGATATGGAGGCTAATCATGAACATCCAAATATCCAAATGGGGCAATAGCCTCGCCGTTCGCATTCCCGCTTCATTCATTAAGCAAATTCATCTTAAAGATGGTGATAGAGTTGAAGCCACCCTATCTAACGATGGTTCACTAGTTATCAGGCCTCAAAAGTTAGATCGTAAAACTATAGCGAAGATGGCAAAAGAATTAAGAGATTCTATGAAGATGGGTAAATCAGTCATGGACGAGGTTCGTGCTGAGGCGCGCTATTAATGCTTTATGTTGATACAAGTATATTTGTTGGGCTCTGTACTAAAGAAGCAAAAAGTCTTGCCATCAATAAATGGTATGAAAACTCTAGGGAGTCAAAATTGATTTCCTCTACCTGGACCTTCACAGAATTTGCTAGCGCCCTAAGCATTAAAGAGAGGACAGGACAAATTACCTCAAAAGAAAACAAAAGTGCCTGGAAGCTTTTTGAAACAATGTGTAATAACGATATTGAATTACTGCCCATTGATAATAAAATTTTTTATTCAGCTGGACTACTGGTGTTGGATAGTTCATCTAAATTACGCTCTGGAGATGCATTACATCTTGCTGCTGCAAAATCCTTTAAAGCTAAATTCATCATCACTCTTGATAAAGTACTAGAGAAGAATGCTGCACGCCTGAAAATTAAAACTTTAATAATCTAATTACAGCGGCTTAAGCACTTCCAATCCACCCATATACGGCCGCAAGACTTTCGGAATAGCAATACTGCCATCAACTTGCTGGAAGTTTTCCAAAAGTGCGACACTGGTTCTGCCGACAGCCAGGCCCGATCCATTGAGGGTATGAACCAATTCAGGCTTACCTTGGCCAGTTTTAAATCTAGCCTGCATACGTCTAGCCTGAAAGTCGCCCATATTAGAGCAGGAGCTAATCTCACGATAAGCGTTTTGTGATGGGATCCATACCTCAAGATCATAAGTCTTAGAGCTGCCAAAACCCATATCACCAGTACAGAGTAATACTTTTCTGTAAGGTAACTCGAGTAACTCCAAAATCTTTTCGGCATGGGAGGTTAACTCTTCGAGTAATTGCATGGATTCTTCTGGCTTTGCAATTTGTACCAGCTCTACTTTTTCAAACTGATGCTGACGAATCATCCC
>CANISN010000022.1 GCA_947470165.1 Burkholderiaceae bacterium
ACGTACAACAAAGAGTCTGACATTGTCTACATCGCGCAGAGTTAGCTCAACATAGTAGGTTCTGGCGAACCGATGATTAATAGCAGTAAGCGTGTAGGGATAGTTATGCAGGGTAAAGTGAGTAACAGTACCGTCATCTAAAGGCAAGGGGTCCACCTTTAAATCAGTAATTCCAGCCTGAGTATGCCAATCTAGATCAGTTTGCTGAGCCTCAAGACTCTTTTTAGGAAACGCACGAGTCTCAAAATAAATCTGATACAAGGTCTCAGGTAGATGTCGTTCAATCGCAAGGTTTTTTAGGACTTCAGCAGTTGAAGTAATGCGGAGACGTTCAGCCATCAGATCGAGTTTCATATTGGCAATTTTTTGATTAATCACCTCCTCGAGTTGATGTGTTTTTTGCAGACTCGCCACTATGACCGGCTCAATTGGCGCAGAACCAAGTCCCTGACCTTTTACATCTTCAATGACTTTGCCGTAGAAATCTTTAATAAAAAAATACAAGAGCGCAATGAACATCAGCGCGCTGATGATCATGATGAGTTTTCCGGTGGTGAAGTTGGCAAATAGGCTCATAGTCAATTCATTCCGCAATTAGGCGGTCTTACTTAATAGAAACTTAGTCATACCAAGATGCTCCTAAATACCAATGATTCAGGCGGCCTTGGACTCTAGCGTTTTCAATGGCACTTCTTGTGCTCTCAAATTGCTTTAAGACTACTTTATTAGGCTCATACAATTCACAGCCTGCTCGAATACGGTCCATTGCTGCCCCTGGTCGCACATTTTTAATGACTAGATCTATTGTTGTGGATCGTGACTTCAAGCGCTCAAAATAGCCAGAGTGCCAATATCGACCAACCTCCACTTCAGTAGCGCCTAAACGGAGATCAAGCAATACTCCATGGTCAGATATATCAATCACCTTAGTTAATAACTCCTGACCCGCGCCCAAGCAAAGCACAAAGCTCAAGTCCTCATCTCCGGGTCCGAGCGTTCGAAACTCTTTTCTGCGCTGCACTAAAATTAAATCAGCTGGTAAGGGGCATGTAATATTGCCGTCCTCAGTTAGCTTTAAGTTATTCGCTAAAAATTGCATCTTTCCAGAGTCTCCAGAAAGCACAGCGAGTCTTTGTCCACCAACCAAACTACTAAGCCCACCCTGGGGCTTGATTTCAGGCTTCATTAGTAACAGGCCTTCTGCAATATCAAGCAGCGTCACAGGCAACTCTCTTGCTGAGCCATCGATTGTGAATAGGCCGGCAAGTGGCTTTTTATGTATTTCGCGCTCAATTGTTTTAGCAATCGCACGTGCCTCCACATGAAATTTAGGCTCAATATTTTTAAGCGCTTCGGGAGGATAGATATTGAATTTCATAAAAAATATTAAGGTGCACAAACTTGGCTTTGCACAATTGCTAATGCGGAAGATTCTGGGACCGGATCGTCATTTAAATCAAAGCCTGTTTCCGTTTTCAGAATAGGTTTACCTACGGCCTGTGGCTCGGCATAATTCACGATTGCCAATGTTGAATACGTATTTCGGACGCAGTTAAACAGAATATTTCGGCGAACCGATACGATACGGGACTGTGAATGCTCATCTGCAGACTTTCGATCGATAAGGATCCAAACTTTTTTCCACTCGGGTGGCAAAGACTTAATTGAGCTTTTATAGTAAGCAACGGAGTACTGTTTCCCATCAAGCACCATTACCAAATCATCATTTCCTCGCGCAAAGGCAAGGCTAGTCCCAAGCAAACTGGCGAGGACTACATAAATGAATTTAGTGAACAAGTGCTTGCCCATGGTGAAAACCATATAAATTGGCAATTATACGGACAACTAGGGGGTAAAGGCACCCTACTTGGGATAGAAATTAAGCTCTGGCTCGTCTTCCTTTTAACCCACTATCAAAGGGCAAGTTGATAGCTGAATTCATCAATAATTAATAAGCGCGAAACCCTCCATTTAGGCAGATGGGTTATCTACAGCACCGTTGCCAACTTGCTTAGGCATGGTCTCGCCCTTGATAACATGCTTGACCCAATAGCGTGCAGCAGCAATATTAGTCGTATAAAACGCAATTTTGCTACTTTTTTCGACAGTATAGAAACGGTCGCCACGAATGCGATGCTCGGTAATGACTGGATTTTCCATAATATGAAATGTCTCTTTTTTAACAGGTTAACTTATTACGGCTAAACAAGCCACCTTGATTAGGCTATTTTTATATTGCGATTGATTAATACCCAATAAAAACACTTAAGCCTTTAATTTATATAGGTATTTATACAGAACTTATGGTTAGAATGGGGTTATGTATACCGAACTATACTTTTTGCAATTTAAGATTAAAGCATTAAAGCTAGATGGGCCTCACTGCAGCACCCCATCAAATAGTCGTCACTAGACTCCAAAATGGCTATATCGCTTAACAATAGACTTAGTGCCCAAGTAAGCCTCACCCCGCAACTTCAGCAGGCAATCAAATTACTGCAACTATCAAATCATGAGCTAGAGCAAGAATTAGCTAAAGCTGCGGAAGATAACCCGTTATTAGAGTTTGAGCCTAATCCTGAAATTGAGTCTAACCTCAATCAATCTGGTGATCGTATCGAGCCTACCCAGAATACTTGGTCAAGCAGCACTATCTCAAGCCATGATGATGAGGAATGGGTGGAGCGATATGAACGGGTCGCTCATCAGCAAACCCTACTGGAGTATTTGGAGGAGCAAATTCATTTACTCAATATCCCCCCTCAAGAGCAATCTGTTCTTGCCTACCTAGCTGGATGCCTTGATGAGAGAGGCTACTTATTGGATGATCTTGAGTCCATTAATACCGAAATTGGGACTCAACTACTGGGTGGCAATCAGGGCTCTTTTGCCCTGATAGAGTCTGGGCTAAAAAAACTGCAGGTCCTCGACCCTCCCGGTATTGGAGCGCGCAATCTTGCCGAATGTCTATCATTGCAAATTGATCGTATTCTCAATGAGCACAAAAGCAATGTAGATGACTGGAGTCTCGCGAGGATCATCGTTAATACCCATTTAAATAAAGTGGGCTCAAAAGATTGGCTCAAGATAAAACAAGCCTGTGGTAAATCCCAAGCAGAAGTACTAAAGGCAGTTGAGTGTATACGTAGCTTGCAACATAATCCTGGTGCCCAGTTTGAGCGTCAGCAGGATCAATGGGTCTTACCTGACGTCACGGTCAAAGCAAAGCATGGGCAATGGGTAGTAGAGTCCAATCCGAGTGCTAAACCACGCATTTCACTGAACAATGAATACGCCAGAATTCTGAAGGAGAATGGGCAAAAGAAAGCAGATGGTGCATTAAAGCAAAAAATGCTTGAGGCTAGCTGGATGGTCAAAAATATTGCGCAGCGTGAAGAGACTATTCTCAAGGTTGCCCAAGAAATCGTTGCTCGTCAGCAAAAATTCTTTTCAATGGGTGCAGTTGGAATGAGACCCCTTGTACTTCGAGAGATCGCTGAAAGTTTGAGCATGCATGAATCCACTATTTCTCGCGTGACGACTCAAAAATACCTCTCATGCCCGCTCGGAATTTACGAATTTAAATACTTTTTCAGTAGCCAGCTAAGCTCAGAAAAAGGTGGGGCCATTTCTTCAACAGCGGTACAAGCCCTAATTAAGCAAATTGTAGAAAACGAGCCGGCTAAAAAACCAATCTCCGATACCAATATTGCAAAACTATTGAGTGATCAAGGTTATGTCATTGCCAGGAGAACGGTAGCAAAGTATCGAGAGGCGCTGCGTATCCCAGCAGTACACCTGCGCAAGGATTAAACTTAACTAATTAGATTTCATGTAAATATTGGATACTGTTTTTGCCAGATTTTTTTGCCAAATACATTGCTTGATCAGCCTGATTAATCAAATCTGTCACCGGTAATTTTTCATCAGCGGTGAGTGCAACACCGATGCTTGCGCCTAAAAATAATCGCATTGGATGATCTGGCTTCAGTTGCAGGGGTGTGGCAATAATTCCATGCAATCGAGTGGCCAATTGCATTGCTAAATCTCTAGTGTGGACGTCCTCAAAGAGCACAATAAACTCATCGCCCCCCCAGCGAACCGCTAAGTCGTTTGGCCTAATGGCCGCCAAGATACGCGCACCAATCTCAGTCAATACCTGATCTCCGATTGCATGCCCATGCTGATCATTAATCTCTTTAAAGTCATCTAGATCAATAAAGCAGATAGCCAGTCCATTTTGCTTGCCCTCCGCTGAGAGGCCCTCTTGAGCAAGTCGATCTAAGAGGCTTGAACGTGTCAGCAATCCTGTTAGCTCATCCCTATTCCCAATAGAGGCATGATCAGTACTCCCCAGAAATCCCATCAGCAGTCTTCGCTGGGAAGTAGTCAAGCTAGAGTCCTGCATTAAGAATGTAGTTAATGCCTGACGATTCGAAGCTTGTAACACTTGTTGCAATTGAGTCAAGAGAATCTTTAATTGCACGCCAGCAAATTCCGAATTATGGGTGATTGCATCTTGCCCTTCAGGCAAAGAACTGTTTTTGATTAAAGCCACTCCTGGCATTGCTGCCAACTGAAATTATTTACAGATAAGGTACTTAACATCAGCCTCAACACTGTCGGAATCAATGGGCAATGGATTGGATTTATTTTTCTCAAAATAAACTTCCTTGAGAGCCCCCGCCTTAGCATCGAAGAACATATAGGATGTGCGGTAGTAAAAAGAGGAGTTTTCCTTACAATCCACGGCGCCGCTAACACTGAATAAGTTAAATGACTTACCGTCGGGGGAAATTTGATCTTTATTAAAGTGTGCGGAGACGGTGAACCACATGTAGGGACCTTCAGCCTTACCCCAACCAGAGAGTAAGTACAGTGTTTTTTCGGCATTCTTACCTAGCACCATATCTTTGTCATTAGCAATCTTAGTTGCGGCCTTAGTATCAGCAGACTTGGCATAAGCAGAGCCCTGATCAGGCTTTGCAGAAGCATCAAAAGTTAATCCAAACAAGGTGAAGGTAAGACTAACGACAATAAAGGGCTTACGTTTGAGGAAAAAATGACTCACTTCGACCCTCCCGCAAGCGGATTTACAGCCCATCCCTTAAATGCAGGCGGTACCGCCTCACCCTCAGCAAGGCCAAAGTAAGTCGGTTTGCCAGCCTCAACGATCCCCGCATAAATACGTCCTTTAGCAGGATCGATCACATATGCAGCTTGCGAGACAGCGCACGCCAACTTTTGACATCCTGAGCCAAAAATTTGTGAGCCTACGTAAACTAGAGGATAAGCTTCATCAAGGGCGGCAATAAATTTTGGGTAACTACCACCCAGTAAATACTGAAAGAGGGGCTCATTGGCCCCACGCTTTACAAAGTTCAACGAAGAACTACCAACAACTAAGGGTGAATAGGTGGCTAAATGCTTAGTTAAATTGGCAAAATTCTCACTTTGTTGAATTTTCAATGTCTTAGCAGCCTGCTGCTGATCTGACTCTTCTTTGTATTCCCAACCTTTGAAAGCAAGATAAAGGAGTACCAAAGCAGCTAATGCATACATCAAGAGTTTGGCAATTTTTTTTGCTAATAACGCTACTTGATTTACTATCATCTGCGGTTTGATATCCATGCTGCTAGTCATATTGAACTGGCGATTATTCACATTTAGGCCATTAAGCTTGCCTAGCACCACTATAAAGCAAATCTTTGGTTTTTCCACTAATTAGCTAGTCTGAGTCAAGATTTGCAATAAACTATATTTATTGGCTAAATTATCGACGAGCTTTAGGCTTCAAACCGTTAGCACAAACATTATTTTGAGGTAATTATGGACAATTTAGAAGACGCAATTAAAGAGCTAAAAGCAATTAACGCTCACTTAACTGAAATTAGCGCCAATCTTCAACAAAGGGATCGCAAATCCGATGAAAGCCTAAATGTCATCAGAAAAGATCTGTGGAATATTAAAAACATCGTTGCAGATGAAGGTATTCAGAATAGAATTGTACAAAAGGGAGTAGAAAAGGCTCTAGCAAAAGGCTTGGGGTATCTCTTAATTTTTGGACTGATGCTGTATGTTATTGGTAAATTTTTTCTATAAGCGGCTAAGTACTCCATCGAATAAATCTATGATGACTCCTGAATTAACTGATCGCCAAAAACGCTATGTTCACATTGCGAAGTCTCTAGAATCTGCAAGTAAAGAGTATGAGAATGCTGCGCTTGGGCTAGCGCAAGCAAGGAGCGAAGAGGAAGTCTATAGGCATATTAAAAAAGCGAATGCGGCTGTTGAGTCTGCCTTCCCAGAGCTGTTTGCTCCGTCAAAACCCATCACTCCCCCGCAGGCAGCAAGGGACTATACGATCATAAAGATCATTGTTATTGCCGTCCTAGTTTTAGGATTGCTGTATGCGTTTGTTGTATTTGGGCCAACAGGTGATCTTAGTAAAACCTGGATAACTGAAGACTTCCAAAAGAACATTGCCTACCCAAAATAAGCTTACTTAGATATTTTGGCAACGCTTGTGAGTGACACTAAATAATCAATCTTGGAAAAGAGGTTTCTTAAGGTGATAAATTTCATCTTGAGGAATAGGATTTGTCATTTAAATCAAGATTTTCTTAATAACCATCCGTTTTTTGCATTGGCAATACATTATTGAGGAGCTCATCACCCTCCTGCTCGCCTACTAATTGATCTAATACATCTGAAAGTAAGCACTTTAAATTGCCATTCACCTTAGCATCCGGATGAACATTAATTTGTGAATAAGTAACATCCCCATTAACTATGGCGCCAGGATAAATTTCAACGCGTCCTTTTGCATAAACCGAGCCCTCGATACGACCAATAATGATGGCATGGGAACTATGAATATTGCCCTCTAGAAACCCTGTCTTGCTAACCACCGCGGTGTAACCCTCTTTAGATTCAGCAGAGTCCTCTTCTTGATAAATATCCCCAACTAGGTGGCCAGATAAAAAGAGGTTTCCGCGATGAGTAACATCGCCCTTAACCGAAGATCCACTACCAATTGTGCTTGCATAACTGAGTTGTGTATCGGCCATAGGGCCTTTTTTTGAAAACTCGAACATTTCAACACCTCAAAAAATGAGCTCGCACAATAGCGGACTATAAAATAACTTCTACCAACTTGATCTGTTTTGATCCTGCGCTAGGAAGTCGAACCTTCCAACCCTGAAAATACATTTCTGCATTATCTAAATCTTGTCCAAGAACAGTAAATGGCGCCACCCCCTTAAAAACATGTGCAGTATTAGCCTCCATGCCAACAACCAACTGCTTGCCACTCGCATCAATAAAACAGATCGTTTGTTTAATTAATGTTTTTAAATTAACAACATCACCTGCTTTTGAGGGACTTGGAGATTGATAACTAAATATTTGCCCTTCTGGCTTAAAGGGGCACTGACCTGGAGCGAGCGGTACTTCGGCTGACTTTACCTCAGGACTTACGGCAGGCTCATTTGGCATTTCTATCTTACTCCCCTCAGCCCCATCCTTAGTCAATTGTGCAGGGGAATTCTCCTGAGTTGCGAGCTTACGATCCATTAGGGATGACAGCTGATAAGTAAGCTCATACTTTTCATTGAGGCCATAAAAAGTTCCGGCAATGACTAAGCCGATAAGCAGATAGAAAACTGGCTTTGGCGGGAGCTTGGATACATAACTAGACTCTGGCCCAGAAACAACTCCACCGACTTTTTCTGTAAGCAACTCCTGCCACTCTAGACGCTCTGTGATGGCAGAATCTAGCGGGCTAGTCAAAGGCTTTCCTTGTGGGGATGACAAATTTGCCTCTGGGCTTGTTACGTCAAGTCCATCTTCACTTTTTACCCCATCTAACAAGACCTCTTCAAGACCCTCTTTACTCTCAATAGCGGACTGCGGATAGGATAAATACTCCGATTCAGAAAGATTTAATGATTTACCAACCCGTTTCGCAGCATTAATTTTGAGTGGAAAATTATAGAAAGAAGTCATGCCCCCCTCCTCCAACTCCAAAATCATCTTTGCGGACAAGCAGCATAAGTTGGCTAGCTCTAAGCGCTCGAGCTTCCTGGCCTCTCTTGCTGTTTTGAGTGCTGATCCAATCACATCTGGCAAGGGGCTATTCATTACTGGTGACATGCGATTGATATCCTTAGTTTACTGCACCGCAACAAATAAGTAGGGTATATAAATTTGTATTATTTTCACAATCTTTTTATATTGAGCAATATTATCACTACACAGTTGATTTATTAAGTCCCCATTTGTCTCAAATCCATGCTGAATGTTAAAATAGCATTGTTCGCCGGATAAACCCATGCAAACTTAGGATTAAATACACAAAATGCAGCTCATTTGGATTTCAGGGTCGACCTCGACCATGAAGCAAATCAAAATCACTGGCAGAACGATGATTAAGATCGCCTTGCTATCTTTTAGCGCATTTATCCTATTTGGGATTGGTATCCATTTCTTGGGCTTTAGAGTGGCTATTCGATTTAGCCCCGAGATGACTAAGGAAATGGGTGGCGTCATCACTCGCAAGGAGATGGATGAAGTTGAGGCACACTATCGCGAGAATCTTCAGTTACTTCAGCAGCAAGTCCCCCTCATTGAGAGCAAGATTGATTCCCTGAAAAACTTGAAGGATCAGTTCTCTGAATTATCCACCCCCACCACCACAAAAAATAAGCCCTAATATAGGGCATTTTGCTAGTTCAACACCCTCATATACAAACGATATTGTTATATTATTGGTTCATATTTAATACTTTAGGAAATTCGATATGAATGACAATAATCCAAAAGGCTCACTTTTTGTAGGCGAGGGGGTCGTTGTGAAGGGTACTTTTGAGGTTCCCGAGATGGCGGTTGTTGCTGGTTTAGTAGAAGGCGAACTTAATACCAAAGAAGTGCTAGTAGATACGACTGGAATTGTGAATGGTCGAATCAATGCAGAAGTTGTAGAGATTCGCGGTGAAGTCACCCAAGGACTTCATGTAACCAATCACCTGAATGTTCGTTCCAGCGCCAAAATTACCGGCCTGACACAGTACGCTGAAATGAGCGTTGAAAAAGGCGCCAAACTGAGCGGTGAATTAAGAGTAATTGATTCTGCTCCAGCTGCTTCAGGCTACTCCACATCTTCAGCGCAAAGTTATCAAAGCTCAGATCCTAGTGATGATGAGTAAGTTCTAGATCTCCAAAAAAATACCCCTAGTAGAGATATTAGGGGTATTTTTTTGTTTAGGAATTCACAGCAGGTTTATCGCCCATCGCATTCATCATGGATAACATTTGAAAATAAGGCGGGGGAGGGTCATTAAATTCTGAATTATCAAACGCGGTAATTCTGGTCTTATCTATGGCCTTAAAAATTTCAGAATCAAATTGAATACCTCTTGGGGCCTCATCCAATCTATATCCATTCGCATCTATTTTAGAAATCATTTTGACCACCTCAGCTCGTCCAGATTGAACTTTCACAATCCAAACATCGGTATAGCCAGTCGTATCCCTAAAGAGAGTCCAGCGTCCCCAACTGACATCATCATCTTGCATGTATGAATCTTGCTCCAACACCTTTAGAACACTTCCGCTGTACTTGAAAGAAGCTGATAACACCTCATTAATATCGTTCATAAAATAATGGATTTTTGTCAGATCATCAAATTTGGGTATTTCTAATTGAGCCAGGTTTTGCTCATATTTTTTAAGAGACTTGACGCACCGATCTACCCTTAACTTGGGATCAAGCTCGACATTCTCAACTGGATCTAATTGCAAGGTCTCTTCAAGCGCCTGGGCTGCTTGCGAGTGAATAGATGAGAAAATAAATAAGGACTCAGGACTGATGCCGAAAGTATTAAACCAATATTTTTCAATCTCCAATCCGGCTTGTGCTAACTGAGCATGCAGAAGGTCATCGTTTGGAAACTCTGTTTCGCAAGCATATAACCGATCCACTAAGCGGCTTGAACTGCCGTTAGCCTCTAGGATGTTTGCATGCCAGAAATTTTGAAAGCTATCGTATTTAAATCTCTCACAATAGAATTGGAAAACACATTGGTCAAATTGCAATTGACCCATAGACGATGGCCCACCCTTTTTAAAATCAAATAAGCCCATTACTACTCATCCTCGACAATCAATTAATTTAAAGCGCCTACAAAGGCAAATTATGTGCTTTTGATTTTGCTCCAATTAGCCTGAAAAATGGCTGCTGAATCAGTGTTCCCCTCAGGCTCCTCGCCATTTCTGGATATCATGAGGCCATTTAACTTAGCACCATGCTCAATTCCAAGCTGGCCATAAGTAATATCGCCACGCACTTCTGCGCCTTCATGTAATTCAACTCGTTCAGTGGCGTAAATATTACCCTCAACTCGCCCTGCAACTAGCACTCTAAATGCATAGATATCGCCCTGCACAACACCCGTTCTCCCAAGAGCAATACTGACGCTTTTGCCTTGACGTGCTTCGATATTGCCAATTACGCGACCGTCAATTCGCAGACTCTCATTAGCAACTAATCTTCCATGCACCTCGGTGGCGGGTCCCACGATCGTCTCAAAAGACTCCATGGTGGGCTGCAAGAATTTAATAGATTGTGATTTTTTGAATATCTGCACTTGTTTTCCTTTTGACATCAGGCATATGCTGGGCGGGGGTCTATTCTAGCGTGATTTGGTCTTCTTCTGACAAGGGATTATCTGCAATCAAATTAAGCACTTAAGTTAGCAAGTGCAAACTTTATTAGGCCTTAATGCATACAGATAGAGATGGGGCCACTGCGATGATTTAGAGACAAATCTGGGAAATTAGACAAATAGGCTGCATCCACAATATTTTCGTATTGCGAATATAAGCACCAATTTGCCTATCAGCGCTCATCGGGATCAAGGCCAAAGGATCTGGCGTGTTACCACTTATTTCAATAGTGGCAGCAGGGCCCGATCGCTCAACCTTTAAAGCCGATGGGATAGGATGGGCTCTCGTGGCCGCAGTGCTAGGAGCAATTTTTCGATTATGCAAAGTAGCATCGCCTCGATGGGTCGAGCTACTGAGATAAGAAGACTGAAGATTTAATTTATCCAATTGCTTTGCTCACTTAATCAATATAGGCAAATCTATTCATCATTTAACGAGCAATGCAAGCACTTTGTTGAGTCTGCAAGCTATGCGCCATTTGCAACAGTTCAGCCAAATGCTTTACCTTCCGACCGGTCTCCTGTTCAATCTGCTCACGACAGCTAAAGCCATTGGTGAGAATGATAGTTTCTTGCTCGGCTGCGCGAATGGCTGGGAGTAGCACTAATTCGCCCACTGCTTTTGATATTCCTACATGCTCGGGATTAAATCCAAATGAGCCGGCCATGCCGCAACAGCCGCTATCGATATAATTGGCCTTCGCTCCCAAAGCGGTGAGAAGCGCGACATCGCCCTTTGTGCCAAACAAAGACTTCTGATGACAGTGGGAGTGAACCAAGATATTGCAATCTAGAGGGGGTGGCACATAACCCTGCTCATGCAAGAAATCGCCCAGCAAATAACTACTAGATGACAACAACTTCGCCCTTGGATCATGAGGGAAGAACTTTAATAGCTCATCCTTAAATACGGACATACATCCCGGCTCAAGACCAACCACGGCAATAGGAGAGCCATCATCCGCAGAAATCTGATCTCCAAGCGCATCCAAAATTTTCTCAAGCTTTTGTTTAGCGAGGTCAAGATAGCCGAAGTCATATAAAGGACGTCCGCAACACAAAGGGGTTTTCGGCAAGGTGGCTTCAAATCCTGCATGAGCAAGTACTTCTACCGCTGCATTTGCCACTTCTGGATGAAAGTGCTCGCAGAAAGTATCTACCCAAAGAATGACTTTTTTCTGTCCTACACCAGTAGTTGCAGATTGCTTGAACTGCTTTCTGAAGGATGAGCTAGCAAACTTAGGCAGGCTACGCTCTTGCGCTACACCACCAAGCCATTTAGCAACACTAGCTAACACGGGGGTTTCCATTACCCCATTGATTAACCAGGCAAACTTGCTAGCTAGTGGCGCCCAATCACCAATGCGCCCCATAGTGAGGGCCTGACGGGGTCGACTATTTATTTCATGATAGTGTGACAAAAACTCCGCTTTATATGAAGCCATGTCGACGTGGGCTGGACAATCACTTTTACAGCCTTTGCAGGAGAGACAGGTATCAAGCGCTTCTTTAAGCTCCTTACTTTCCCAACCATCCTTAATCACCTCGCCTTGTAGCATTTCCCAGAAGAGTCGTGAGCGGCCACGAGTAGAGAAGCGTTCTTCCTTAGTAGCGCGATAGCTTGGACACATCGTGCCCACTTTTTCACTTCGACACTTACCCATACCAACACAGCGCTCAACCGCTCTTTGGAAACCATTACCTTCTTGACTCAAGAAATTGAGCCGAGTTTTGATATTGACGACCTTATATTCTGGACCCATGCGTAGGTTTTCATCTACACGATAAGGGTGCACAACCTTACCCGGGTTGAGCTTATTTTGTGGATCCCAAATACGCTTGAACTCATGCATCGCGCCCATCAACTCTTCGCCAAACATAATAGGCAAGAACTCAGCTCTAGCTTGACCGTCACCATGCTCACCAGTGAGTGATCCTCCAAACGCGACAACTAAGGTTGCGGCATCCCGAATAAAGGATCTAAATTTAGTAACGCCTTCTGCAGTACGTAAATTAAAAGTGATACGCGCATGAATGCAGCCATCACCAAAGTGGCCATAAAGTGAAGTTTCATATTCATAAGAGTCTACTAGCGCCTGGAAGGCTCGCAGGTACTCACCCAAGCGGGCGGGATCCACTGCCGCATCTTCCCAACCCACCACGGGATCAGGAAAATTAGGATCAATCGACAGATGGGTAGCCGATGCGCCATTTTCTCGAATCGACCAAATACGCTTTTGTACCAGCGGATCAGACTCAAGCCAAGTTGATGGTTGAGGACCTTTGGTTCTCGCTTTAAAGTACTGCTCTGCTTTTTGAGCCTGAGCTACCGCACCCTCTAGAGTATCGTCTCCAAACTCTACGACTACCCAAGCGTTTCCAGGTGGTAATAGATCAATTTCAGCTTTAGCTAAATTCCGCTGTTGCAAACCTCGAATAATTTTGTAATCCAAGCCTTCGATTGCAATGGGATTAAAGGATTGATATTCGGGTACGGCATCGCCTGCTACATAAATATCCTCAAAACCTAATACCAATACCACGCGCTTTGCAGGACTCTTTACCAATCGTACTTTGGCAGCGAGTGTTAATGCACAAGTCCCCTCTGTTCCTACTAAGGCCTTGGCAACGTTAAAGCCATTCTCCGGCAAGAGTTGATCTAAGTTGTATCCCGAGACACGGCGCTTGATATTTGGAAAGCGGGCACGAATCTGTTCCGCATAGCGATCACGTAAAGTCAGCAAATCTTGATAGATTTGTCCTTTACGACCACCAGCAGCAATGATTTCTGCTAACTCTAAATCAGATGTTGGACCAACCCAA
>CANISN010000023.1 GCA_947470165.1 Burkholderiaceae bacterium
GATTTCACCATCAGAGGATGTCGCAGTTATCTCAAGTACTGCTGGTAAAGAACCCTTTTCAATTGCTAAGGAGTGATAGCGCGTGACCTTGAATGGATTGGGTAGGTTTTTAAATACGCCAACCCCAGTGTGGTGAATGTTATCCGTTTTGCCGTGCATCACTTTTTTGGCACGAACAATCTTGCCACCAAAAGCCTCACCAATTGCTTGGTGTCCAAGGCAGACGCCTAAAATCGGAATCTTCCCAGCGTAGCGCTGAATCGTGGCAACAGAAATACCTGCTTCTGAAGGACTGCAAGGTCCTGGTGAAATGCAAATACGTGCAGGATTGATTTTGGCAATCTCTTCAACAGAAATTTCATCGTTACGAAAGACTTTAACCTCTTCACCAAGCTCTGCAAAATACTGAACAAGGTTATAGGTAAACGAATCGTAGTTATCAATCATGAGGAGCATCGAGTCCTCCTTGTACTAAATCAGCCGCCATTAATACTGCGCGGGCTTTGGCTTCGGTTTCTTTCCACTCGGCAGTGGGGTCAGAATCTGCCACAACACCTGCGCCCGCTTGAGAGTGCAAAATGCCATCACGAATGACGCCGGTGCGAATGGCGATTGCCACGTCCATATCTCCCGAGAAGGAGAGATAGCCCACTGCGCCACCATAGATACCGCGTTTCACGATTTCCATCTCATCAATAATTTCCATCGCCCGAATCTTTGGGGCGCCAGATAAAGTACCGGCTGGGAAGGTTGCACGTAAAACATCCATATTGCTCATATTGTCTAGTAATTCACCTTCAACGGAGCTCACAATATGTTGAACGTGAGAGTACTTTTCGATGGACATTGAATCAGTGACTTTGACAGTACCCGTCTTTGCGATACGACCAACATCATTACGAGCCAAATCAATCAACATCACATGCTCAGCATTTTCTTTTGGATCAGCAAGTAATTCTTTTGCTAGGCGTTCATCTTCTTCGGGTGTTGCACCCCGAGGGCGTGTACCAGCTAGCGGACGAATCGTCACAATCTTCTGACTGTCACGTTGCTCTTGACGTACCAAGATCTCGGGTGATGAACCTACTACCTGCAAGTCACCAAAGTCATAGAAGTACATATAAGGAGAGGGATTGAGTGAGCGTAATGCCCTATAGAGAGCCAACGGTGAATCTGTGAAAGGCTTACTAATTCGCTGACCAATTACCACCTGCATGCAATCTCCGGCCAAAATATATTCTTTGGTTTTGAGAACGGCATTTTCAAAATCTATCGCCTTGAATTTGCGAGTCAATTTAGTTTTAGTGCTTGGCAATGATGCTGGCATGCTTACTGGCTTACTTAAGCAGGCTAGCAACTCCTTTAATCTCAATTGTGCAGTTTCAAAGCTATTAGGAACACCGGGATCCGCATACACGATCAAATAAATACGGCCAGCCACGTTATCGATGACTGCTAACTCCTCAGTCAACATCAATTGAATATCTGGTAGACCGAGTTCATCTGGGAGGTTGTGCTTAGCTAAACGGGATTCAATATAACGAACCGTGTCATAGCCAAAGTAGCCAGCCAGACCGCCGCAGAAGCGTGGTAGGCCTGGTTGTACTGCGACCTTGAAGCGCTTGAAGTAGGCGTCTACAAAATCCAATGGATTGTCATGATTAGTTTCGATCACTTTGTCATTGAAGAGTACTTTAGTGAGCGGTGTATTTGGCGTACCCACTGTTCTTAAAACAGTTTTAGCGGGTAAACCAATAAAAGAGAAGCGACCAAAGCGCTCACCACCTAAAACAGACTCAAGTAAATAAGTATTCTTCTGTCCAAAGGCTTGTGTCAGCTTGACGTAAAGTGATAGAGGCGTCTCTAAGTCTGCTAGGACTTCTTTCACCAAGGGAATGCGATTAAAACCCTGTTTTGCTAGGGCTAGAAATTCTTCCTGCTGCATTACGCTTTTCCTGATGTCGCTAGTTCTGTGCGCATCGCTTGAATGACCTGAGCATAATTTTCTTTGCCAAAGATTGCGGATCCAGCAACAAAGGTATCTGCGCCTGCTTTTGCAACCTCTGCAATGTTGTCGACCTTAATTCCACCATCAACCTCAAGGCGAATATAACGACCAGTTTCTTGTTGGTAGCGGTCTAAGCGTGCACGAACTTGAGCAATCTTAATGAGAGTGCTTGGAATAAATGATTGCCCGCCAAAACCTGGATTGACTGACATCAGTAAAACGAGGTCCAGTAATTCGAGCGTATGGTCTAGGTGATGAAGTGGAGTTGCGGGATTTAACACTAAACCAGTCTGGCAACCTTGATCCCGAATTAAATGAATGGTGCGATCCACATGAGGGCTGGCCTCTGGATGAAAGCTAATCAGGCTCGCTCCCGCTTTTGCAAAATCAGGGATTAGGCGGTCTACGGGCTCAACCATGAGATGCACATCGATGATGGCTGGCTTGCCGTCTTTTATAGCATGAGGGCGAATTGCCTCACATACCAATGGACCAATAGTGAGGTTGGGTACGTAATGGTTGTCCATCACATCAAAGTGAATCCAGTCTGCGCCAGCCATCAGGACATCTTGAACTTCTTTGCCAAGGCAGGCAAAGTCAGCCGACAAAATGGAGGGGGCGATGACAAATGGGCTATGTGAGAGTGATTTCTGGCTATCCATCCCTAGATTCTAGCTTGCAGTTGGCTCAAGGATGGAGCAGAATTCGAGCATGAATCCTCACGAAATCAGTATTACGGTCAAAACCCAGTTTTTGCCAGAGCAGTCTGACCCCGATAACCGTCAGTTTGCCTTTGCCTATACGATCACTATCAAAAATACCGGTACCGCCAGTATTCAGTTGATTGCGCGCCATTGGTTTATTACCGATGGAGACAATGATGTTCAGGAAGTCCGTGGTTTGGGCGTTGTAGGACAACAGCCTCTGCTTCGTGCTGGAGAGCAGTTTGAATACACCAGCTGGGCAACTTTACCAACACCTGCCGGTACGATGCGTGGGGAGTACTTCTGCGTTACGGAGGAGGCTCAGTTTTTCCAAGCCCAGATTCCAGAATTTGCTTTAGTAATGCCCAGAACCCTGCATTAGGTTCAGGAAAAACACTACTTTTTGCCCTTTCCCGTCCAGAGGACAATAAACAGGAGGAGTGCTAAAGCTAGGCCTCCTTCTAGGGCAAACAAGATCATGGGGTATTCATCGAGTAAATTGGCAATCATGATTTCTTTATCCAAATTAATAAGTCGCGAAAAAGCCACGCGAATCCTTGCATGCAGTGTATTCGCTCTAACCATTGTCAGCTTATTGGCTGCTTGTTCTACCCCTTCCACCCGAGGGTCTGTTTACCGCTCTAGCGGCAGTGCCCCAACCTCTTATAACTCTTCGATAGCTAGTTTTCGATCGGTCTCGTGGCAAGACTTGCCTGGTTGGCAAGAAGATGATTTAACTCAGGCTTGGCCTGCCTGGCTTAAGAGTTGTGATGCATTGCGTAAGCGCAATAGTGATATCAACTGGCGTCTAGTCTGCTCCCAAGCCAATGGAGTATCGGGCAAAGATAAGCAAGTAATTCGCCAATATTTTGAGGTGAACTTTCAGGCGTACGAAGTCCGTAATAGCACTACGGGTAATGACTCTGGCTTAATTACAGGCTATTACGAGCCCGTAATGAATGGGTCGCAGACCCGGACCCCCAACTACAGCGTTCCCTTGTATGGTCTGCCAAATATCTGGAAAGGCTCTAAGCCAAACCCAGCACCAACTCGTGCAGAGTTAATGGGTTCTGGAGCACTAAAAGGTTCTGAGCTTGCTTGGGTGCAAGATCCTGTCGCCGCCGCCTTTATGCAAATCCAGGGTTCTGGAAAAATTCGTTTAGAAGATGGACGTGTATTGCGACTCGGTTATGCCGGCACCAACGATCAACCCTTTAAGTCTTTTGCTCAATGGCTTTTAGATCGCAAAGAAATTACTCGTGGTGAAGCAAGTATGCAGGGCATTTCTGCATGGGCCAAGCGCAACCCTGGTCGAGTTGAGGAGATGTTAAATGCCAACCCTCGCTTTGTATTCTTCAAAGAGTTACCTAGTAATGTTAGCGCCGATCTTGGTCCTAATGGCGCCTTGGGAGTACCGTTAACTGCTGAACGAAGTATTGCGATTGATTTGAAAGCAATGCCTTTGGGCGCCCCAGTTTTTTTGAGTACAAGTAAACCTTTAACCACCCAAACATTACAAAAATTAGTGATAGCGCAAGATACGGGCAAAGCCATTGTGGGTGGCGTACGAGCGGATTACTATTGGGGATCAGGGGATTCTGCTGGAGAATTGGCTGGACGTATGAAGCAAGATGGCAATATGTGGTTATTGTTGCCGCGGTGAACGAATGATTTTTTGAAAGATATCGATGACTTACAAAACTATATTGACTGAGGAAGACGGTAAGGTTGCCATCATCACCCTCAATCGCCCTGAAGTTCTCAATGCGTTAAATGATCAATTAATGGATGAACTAGGTGAGGCATTACTTGGATTTGATGCAGATGATCATATCGGTTGCATCATTGTGACAGGTAGCGAGAAGGCGTTTGCTGCTGGTGCCGATATCGCATCAATGGCGAAGCGTAACTTGCAAGATGTATATCGCCATAACTTTATTTCTCGTAATTGGGAGCATATACAAAAAGTTCGTAAACCTGTGATTGCTGCTGTATCGGGCTACGCACTTGGAGGCGGATGTGAGCTGGCAATGATGTGCGACACCATCATGGCTGCAGATAATGCCAAGTTTGCGCAACCAGAAATTAAGTTGGGAATTACTCCTGGTGCTGGTGGCACGCAACGTTTGCCACGTGCAGTCTCTAAAGCTAAAGCAATGGATTTAGCTTTAACTGGAAGAATGATGGATGCTGCAGAGGCTGAGCGTTCGGGCTTGGTATCCCGCGTCTTTCCAAAAGCAGATTTATTGAAAGAAGTAAAAGCGATTGCGAAAGAGATTGCCGATATGCCGCTACTAACAACAATGATGGTGAAAGAAGCGGTCAATGCTGCTTATGAAACTACACTTTCAGAAGGAATCCATTTCGAACGTCGTTTATTCCATACTTGCTTTGGAACGAATGACCAAAAAGAAGGTATGGCTGCTTTTATAGAAAAGCGCCCAGCTAAATTTACGAACTCTTAAAACTAACTTAGTTTTTTTCTAAGTAGCGTTGAGCTAGCTTGACCCAGTAACTTACGCCAACGGGGATTAATGAATCATTGAAGTCATAGGATGGGTTATGCAGATGGCATGGGCCCATACCGTGACCTACAGCGCGATGATCACCATCGCCATTGCCCAAGAAAACATAACAACCTGGTTTCTCTAGCAACATAAATGCAAAGTCTTCAGCTCCCATAGTTGGGTCAATTGAGGTATTAACATTTTGAGCGCCAACTAACTCACTCATGACTGCGCTCGCGAATTTCACTTCATTCTCATGATTAATAAGCGGAGGATAGTTGCGAGAAAAACTCACCTCTGCTTTACAGTCAAATGCACTTGCCACATTATGTGAGATTTCTCGTAAACGCTGCTCAATTAAATCTAAAACTTCGATGGTAAATGTGCGAACTGTTCCACCAATAAAGGCGCTATCTGGAATGACGTTGCTTGTCTCTCCCGCATGAAATTGGGTCACCGATAAAACTGCCGCATCTACTGGGCGCTTATTGCGCGTAATAATGCTTTGTAGAGCTTGCACAACTTGAGTACCTGCTAGAACAGGATCGGCACTATTGTGCGGCAGTGCTGCATGGCCCCCTTTACCTCGGATAGTGATCTCAAAAGTATTGCTTGAGGCCATCATCGGGCCAGAGGTTACGCCGAAATGACCTTCGGCGAGACCGGGCCAGTTATGTAAGCCAAAAACTGCGTCACATGGAAATTGCTTAAAGAGTCCATCGTTAATCATTTCTTGCGCACCAGCACCACCCTCTTCTGCTGGTTGAAAAATGAAAATAACTGAACCTTGAAAGTCTCGATGATTTGATAAGTATTGGGCTGCGCCTAAGACCATTGCAGTGTGGCCATCATGACCACAGGCATGCATCTTTCCAGGATGCTTTGAGGTATGGTCAAAGGTATTGTGCTCTTGTAATGGTAGGGCATCCATATCGGCTCGCAGGCCAATCATCTTCCCTGGACCTAAGTCACCATCGAGCTTACCAACAACACCAGTTTTACCCAGTCCCCGATAAACCGTGACTCCCCAGCTCGAGAGTGCTTCTGCTATCAAATCGGATGTGCGATTTTCTTCAAAGCGCAATTCGGGATGCGCATGAATGTT
This sequence comes from Burkholderiaceae bacterium, assembly GCA_947470165.1. Lineage (GTDB taxonomy): Bacteria > Pseudomonadota > Gammaproteobacteria > Burkholderiales > Burkholderiaceae > Polynucleobacter. The sequence continues at coordinate 6,325 of CANISN010000023.1, forward strand.
GCGACGAATCTCTTTTATAGCAGATGCGGAGTCTATGATTTCTGGAAGTAATCGCATAGCTTTATCTTATCTGAAATTACTCGGGCAGCCTTATATGCTCCGCAGTAAAACGTAAGGCCTCCAATGAGTAAGGTGCATTCTCTAGTTTCTTGAGCTGATCTGGAAGACTGGGAATAAGCCCTAAAAATGGGGCGAATATTCGTTCTTTCAGGGTCTGGACATTTTCTTCTAGGAGAGGCATTTGATTGGAAAGGGTATTAGCAACCCAGCCAGCAATTGTCAATTGACGTGCTTGAATAGCTTCGCACGTCAGCAGGGCGTGATTAATGCATCCCAAACGCATTCCAACAACTAAGATGACAGGCAAATCTATTGCCTGCGTTACATCCCCTAAATCTTCTTGTTCGTTCAGGGGAACTAAAAAGCCACCAGCACCTTCGACCACTACGGAATCAAACGCTGAAGTCAATGCCCTAAATTCATCTAGGATGATAGTTGCATCTAAATGCACACCATTTTTTTGAGCAATGAGATGTGGGGCTGCAGCCACATCTAAAACATAGGGGCAAAGAGTTTGTTGATGCGGCCTTAGCCCCGAAGCAATGCGCAATGTCTCAAGATCTTCATTTAGCTTTTGACCATTTGAGTCAAGATAGGTTCCGGCAACCACGGGTTTGAAACCTATTGCACGAATACCCGCTTCCCTTAGTTTCAAAATTAGAGCGCCACTAAGCAAAGTTTTTCCAACTTCAGTATCAGTACCTGTTACAAAAAAACTAGTGGGTACATTTGGGATCATGGTGCACCTTCAATTTTTTGCTCAATTATCCTTAGTGTCTTCATAAGTTCTCGTAAGTCATCAACGCTGTGTTTGGCCGAGAAGGTAATACGTAAGCGAGAGCTGCCAACGGGAACCGTAGGTGGGCGGATTGCTGGAATCCAATAACCTGCTTCATCCAGTAACTTAGCTACCGTTAATGCATTGGCATTGCTTCCAAGAATTACCGGTTGAATGGGGGTGGATGAAGCAGTTTTTTTCCAGATTGAGAATGTCATTTCATCACGCCAAATTTCAATAAGCTGACTGAGTTGCTTTCGACGACGAGCGCCCTCAGCACCTTCAATCAGCTCAAGACATGTCAGTAAGGTGTGCGCTATTGCAGGTGGTGCTGCAGTACTGTAAATATAGGGGCGACCTTTTTGAATCAGCCATTCTATAAAAGGTGCCGCTGCGCAAATAAATGCGCCACTGACGCCAGCCGCTTTACCAAGCGTGCCGATATAAATGATTCGCTCTGAATGCACCTGTGATTGCTCTAAGATCCCGTGGCCTTGTTTGCCCAGTACGCCAAATCCATGAGCATCATCCACCATCAATAAGGCATCATATTGTTCTGCGATGTGAAGTAATTTCTCTATGGGTGCGATATCACCATCCATACTGAAGACCCCATCAAGCACAATCAATTTGAGTGGACGTGTATCTTGTTTTAATCCATTCTCAAGAGAATCGAGATTTTGGTGATCAAATAAAGTCACCATAGCTTTAGTTTGAGCACTTGCTAGTCGCACACCATCTATCAATGAGGCGTGATTAAGTTTGGCAGAATAAATGCTAGCCTCACCTTGCTCCGCAAGTCTAGTTAGACTAGTGATTGCACTCATGTTAGCAAGATATCCTGTGCTAAAAAAAAGCGCTCGCGCATTCGGAATATATCTGCTCTCAAAGGTAGCCAATTTTTTTTCTAGTAAGTCATGTGCAATGCTATGGCCACTAATAAGATGAGATGCACCGCTCCCAACACCATACAGATTTGCGCCTTCTGCAATCGCAGAAACTAATTTAGGATGGTTTGCTAGACCTAAGTAGTCATTACTACAAAATGCCTTGAGCTCCCGCTGGCCAACGCTGGCTTTGATATCGCAGGGTGACTCGGTGATACGCAGCTTACGTCTAAGTAGTTGTTTATCTAACTCAGCAATCTGCTGCTCAGCCATATCATGAGCTTTAAAGTTAGTACTCATACTAGTACCTGATCCAGGGCGCGTTGTACAGAGGTGCCCATTTGCATTGCATCCTCAGCGGAGAGAATATAGGGCGGCATGACATAAATCGTATTGCCAATTGGCCTAATGAGTACTCCTTCTTTTAGGCTTGCTGAAAACATCTCTCTTGAAAAACTATTGGGACTCTTGAGCGATTTTGGTTTTATATCAAAAGCTAAGATCATGCCTTGTTGTCGCCAATGTTGAATCCGCGTATCTTCTTTGGCCCAAGCAAATGCCTTTGTAAGATCCTTGCTACGCTCAAGATTCTTTTCAAGAACCGATTCGGTTTCAAAAATGTTTAAGCAAGCGAGGGCGGCGGCACACGCCAGCGGATTGCCGGTATAGGAATGGGAGTGCAAGAATCCTTGTTGCGTTTGATCGGCATAGAAGGTTTGATAAATTGTATCGGTCGTCATGGAAAGCGACAGAGGGAGATAGCCGCCACTGATGCCCTTAGATAGAGTTAAGAAGTCTGGCCAAATTCCTGCATGCTCGCATGCAAAAAATTTTCCAGAGCGACCGCAGCCTACAGCAATCTCATCAGCAATGAGATGAATATTGAAACGATCACAAAGTGATCGCACTAGGCGAAGATATTCTGGCGAATACATTGCCATCTGTCCTGCGCATTGAACTAGTGGCTCAACAATAATGGCAGCAATATTTTGATGCTCTGATTTCAGTAAATCTTCTAATTTTTTAGCGGCACGCCTTGCGACATCGTCGGCGCTTTCACCTTCTTGTGCTTTTCTTATATCAGGGGAGGACACGGTAAAAACATCTTGCAATAGTGAGCCATAGGCGTCACGAAAGATTGCAACATCAGTAACGGCTAGAGCACCCAAGGTTTCACCGTGGTAACCATTCTCTAGGCAAACAAATTTTTTCTTTTGTGGCTTATTATTTAATTTCCAATAATGGTGGCTCATCTTCAGCGCAATTTCTACGGCAGAGGCGCCATCGGATGCGTAAAACACATGACCCAAATGCCCTTGAGTTAAGGCCGACAGCTTTTCTGAAAGCTCTACTACTGGAGGGTGAGTAAATCCAGCGAGCATCACATGCTCAATTTTTTCAAGTTGACTAATAATTGCTTGGTTGATGCGAGGATTGGAGTGGCCGAACAGATTCGTCCACCAGGAGCTGATGCAATCAAGCAGTGCAGTACCTTTATCGTCAAAGAGCCAAGCACCCTTACCCTTAGTAATGGCAATTAATGGCAGTGACTCATGATGTTTCATTTGAGTACAGGGATGCCAAACGGCATCTAGGCTGCGATCAACCAGGGAGGTTTGATTTGGATCAGAAAAAGGCTTCATGTTTGGTATTTGACCACTAGTTTTTCCTAACTAAGGGCTGTATCTGTTATGTTTATGCCTTGAATTGATCTATTTTCTGGAATTCGACCATGCAGGCCACCCAAACTAGTGAAAAACCCCTGACCCATGTCAAATCCCAAAAGGATTTACATAAAGAGTTAGATGCATCAGGCGCTTGGTCGGTTGCGCAAATTGAGACTCTTTTTGCCCTTCCATTTAGCGACTTGATGTTTAAGGCGCAAGAGACCCACCGTTTAAATTTCCCTGATGGGGATGTAGAGCTGGCAACCCTGTTGTCGATTAAGACCGGGGGTTGTCCTGAAGATTGTGCTTACTGTCCACAGGCTGCTCGCTATGACACCGATGTTAAAGCCAATAAATTACTAGATCTGGACGAAGTGCTTGAGGCAGCCAAAGCCGCTAAAGCAGCTGGATCGAATCGTTTTTGTATGGGTGCCGCTTGGAGAGAGCCCAAAGATCGCGATATTGAAAAAGTCACCGCCATGATTAAGGGCGTGAAAGCTTTGGGCCTTGAAACCTGCGCCACTCTAGGGATGCTGGAGGCTAATCAGGCTCAAGCCCTCCAGGAGGCCGGTTTAGACTTCTATAACCACAACCTTGATACCAGCGAAGACTTCTATCGCTCGGTCATCTCTACCCGGGGTTATCAAGACCGTTTGGACACTATTTCCAACGTGCGTGCCGCTGGCATGTCGGTCTGTTGTGGCGGTATTGTAGGAATGGGTGAGTCCCGTCAGCAACGTGCAGCATTTATAGCTCGCCTAGCAAATTTAAGTCCTTACCCAGAATCAGTGCCTATCAACCACTTAGTGCCTGTAGCGGGGACTCCTTTGGCAGGTCAGAAGTCTTTGGATCCATTGGAGTTTGTCAGAACTATTGCCGTAGCGCGCATCACTATGCCTCGTGCACGAGTTCGTCTGTCAGCTGGTCGGCAGGAGCTAGGAAGGGCAGTTCAGGCCATGTGTTTTCAGGCTGGCGCCAATTCTATTTTCTATGGTGAGCAACTACTTACTACCGGTAATCCCGAGGCAGAACAAGACCTTGAGCTTTTGGCCGAACTGGGATTAAAAACCAAGCAGAGTCGCAAAGCAGAAGTTTTAATCTAATTTTTTGAGGTCCAATGGCACTGATAGACCGATTCATTATTGAGTTTGACACGGCACTTCGCTCAGTTGTTGGTGGTGCCCATGCCCATCGACCAACTCCAGGATTAGATACCCCATTAAGCAGTTTGTTAGATGTCAAAGAGCGAGAACATGCTGCTGGATTGATGCGCGTCAATCATGTCGGTGAGGTGTGTGCTCAAGCCCTGTATCAAGCCCAGAAATTAGTCGCACGCAACCCAGAAATTCAGCAGATGTTGGATCACTCAGGTCGAGAAGAAATGGATCATTTGGCTTGGTGCGAAACGCGACTTCAAGAGCTGGGATCACACACCAGTTATCTTAATCCTATTTGGTATGCAGGATCCTTTGCAATCGGCTTGGCTGCTGGCTTAGCGGGCGATAAATGGAGCTTGGGATTTGTTGCTGAAACCGAAAAACAGGTAGAAAATCACCTAGAGGATCACCTCGAAAAATTGCCTACGGAAGATCAGCGCTCACGCGCCATTGTCGACCAAATGCGCATGGATGAAATTGAGCATGGTCAGGCGGCAATTTCTGCTGGTGGAGCGGTCTTACCAGAGTCGATTAAGAAGTTTATGCAGGTAATATCCAAAGTGATGACGACGACTGCTTACAAAATTTAGTCCTTGCTTATTTTTCTGCTTATTTTTATTTAGAATACTGTTTATGAGTACAGTATATTTACTTATTATTGAGCTAAATAGCTAAGATCTATTCTTAAGTATATTTTCCAAGCTGTTGTTTCAAGTAGCATTTTTATAAACACCATTTTCTTAACACATTACGCTAAGTGTTTGTAATTGCTGGGGAATTTCCTAAAAAATTACCCAAAAACACTTGACCCTCTTATTGCGATCCTCTAAAGTGGGAGGAAGTGTGAAAAAGTGGGGTAAATGGTGTTTCAAGGTGCGTCAGCTCTTAATCTGGATGCAAAAGGCCGTATGTCTGTACCGGCAAAGCATCGCGACGCCTTGTTAGTTCAAGGCGAGGGTCGAATTACGCTCACTAAACATCCAGATGGGTGCCTACTTTTATTCCCCCGCCCAGAGTGGGAAACTTTTCGATCTCGCGTAGCGCAACTACCAATGGATGCGCATTGGTGGCGCAGAATTTTTCTTGGAAACGCAGCAGAAGTTGAATTAGACGGTGCTGGAAGAATTTTGGTGAGTCCTGAGTTGCGTTCTGCCGCTGGAGTTGAAAAAGAAGTCATGCTGCTTGGAATGGGTAGCCACCTAGAGTTGTGGGACGCTGCTACTTACGCAGCAAAAGAACAGGCTGCTATTGCGCAAGGTATGCCTGAAGCTCTGAAGCAATTTAATTTTTGATGACAGGGTGCCATGAACATAACTCATCGCCCAGTGCTACTGGCCGAGGCGGTGACGGCGCTGATCAGTGGCCCGCGCGTCACCTCCCCCGAGGCATCAAAAAATCCACTCTTGATCGATGGAACGTTTGGTCGCGGTGGCCATACCAAAGCATTGTTAGCGCAACTCCCTTCCAGTGCGCGAATGATTTCATTCGACAAGGATTTGGATGCGATCGCGGTGGCAGAAAAAATCAACGATCAACGTCTTCGCATAGTGCACGACAGTTTTGCGCAAATGGATCAGTACGCAGAGCCAGAATCCGTCGACGGCATTCTATTAGATCTAGGCATCAGCTCTCCGCAGGTGGACGAAGCGCATCGTGGCTTTTCCTTTCGAAAGGATGGACCGCTCGATATGCGGATGAACACGAATCAGGGGTTAACGGTAGCAGAATGGTTAGAGCAAGCATCACAAGAGGACATCACTCGCGTGATTAAGACTTATGGTGAGGAACGTTTTGCATTTCAGATCGCTAAAGCTATTGTGGCTAAGCGAGAAGATGGATTGTCGCCAACCACCACTTTGCAATTAGCGACCTTAGTGGCCAGCGTTGTTCGAACAAGAGAGGTGGGACAAGATCCCGCCACAAGAACTTTCCAAGCGCTGCGTATTTTCATTAATCGCGAGTTAGAAGATCTTGAACTTGGACTGAAAGCAGCGCTTAACTTATTAAAGCCGGGTGCGCGATTAGCGGTGATTAGCTTTCATTCCCTAGAGGATCGAATTGTGAAGCAGTTTTTGCAGTCGCATGCTAAGGTCGAAATTCCGCGTGGTTTACCAGTTCGAGACAGAGATTTACCACAGAGTGCCTTAGAAATTATTGGACGCGTTAAGCCAAGTGAGAAAGAGGTAGGTGAAAACCCACGTGCCCGTTCAGCTATCATGCGCATCGCAGAAAAGCGTGTAGGAGCAATGGTTTGAATCGCGCCACTCTGACATTACTCGCATTGCTACTAGTCTGTGCACTATCGTTGGTGGCGGCCCAGCAAAGTGCGCGTAAATTATTTACGTCATTAGAGCGTGCACAAATTGAGGAACGCAAGCTCAATCAAGAATGGTTACGTCTGGAATATGAGCAGCGCAATCTGTCTAAGTCCGCACGGATCCGCGATGTTGCTCGCAATCAGTTGCATATGGTACCCATAACTCCAGAGCGTACTTTGTATTTGAAGGAGGCTAGATGAGGTCAGTAGGTTTTTCAACTACGCCAAATTTAGTATTGCGTCTGCCCATGTGGC
>CANISN010000024.1 GCA_947470165.1 Burkholderiaceae bacterium
ACTTGTTGGGTCGCGCAAGGCTTCAGCCATGCCGTTGTACTTGCCGGCAATTTCAATATTGGTTGTGTTAATTGCGCTCGCGACTGCCGTTGCAAAAGTACTCGCCTGGTTATACAAGGCAGAAGTAGTCGCGATATCACCAACGATTACAGTGCTTACTGCTGCATTGGTAATGTCTGCCAAACTCAGAACACTACCGCCACTGGCGGAATTAGCTTCAAAGACGCTAGAGATCGCTTTCATCGCAGTGGTGAGCGCGCTTTCACCAGCGCTACCACCACCCGAAATCAATGCACCTAAAGATTGCTGCAAGGTGTAGAGCGCCTGCTGTACTTGGAATACGTTTTCACCTAAGGTCGCATTGCCCGTGAGCATCTGCGCAATCGGATCAAAACTACCCAGATCCGGAACTGCTGACAAACTTAAGGTGGCTTTAAATTCTTCCTGACTCAAACCGGACAGCTTGAGTAACATCGTGAGTGGGGTTGACTGCTGAGTAGTACCAAAATCAGTTTGGGTTGCCGAAGTCGTAGTGCTCAAGCTAAATTCAGAAATAAACTGACCTACTTCTTGGCCAGTAAACGCATCAAAACCACCTGCTTCGGCTAAGACTCGGGTGGTTACCCCAGTCAACGAGGCCACTACATTGGCATCGGTTAAATTAAAGCTAAAGGCGCCCGAGGTATCGGTAATGGCAGTAATCGAAGTGCCATCGGCGTTGGTCGCATCAGACCAAGTCCCAGTACTCGCATTGTATTTTTGCAAACGCAAAGTAGCGCCTACAACATACGCGTCCACCAAACCACCGCCACCGCCAAGACCACCAGCAAAACCGCCGCCACCACCGCCGCCTGCACCAGCCGCTGCACTAGCCGCCGCACCGCCACCACCACCACCGCCTGCGCCTACACCACCTAAGCCAGGTAAGGCATATTGCGTACTGAGCCCTGAATCACCATCACCCAAGGTACCTAAATCAATTCCGGCAAATTGCGTGCCTAGATCTCCAAGACCACCTTGCTCATTAGCAAACTGCAAGGGAATGGAGACATCGGTTGTCGCCGTTTTAGAAACTCCGGGTTGACCTGGCGCTGCCTCGGGGTACAACTCTTGGGCATCAGTCCACAGCGGATTTTGGTTTGCGCTGCCGCCATAGCCAGAACCACCAAAACCACCAGAGGCATATTCAATCGCAGCCCGTTCAACCGCTACGGTAATGGCTTCATCTAAGGTCTGCTTGGCATTTGTACCCGCTTCTACGTCACGAGCATTGAGTTCGCGCGGGGGATTTTTACTAAACCAGTTCTTTAAAAACTGCTTCATGTTGCCGGTTACTTCAACGGCATCTGAAACGGGTGCGTTCGCCAATTCGGCCAACAGCATTTGCACCCGCGGTCCTAAATTAAATTGATGACCCTGCTCGCTAAGCGTCTCATCGGCAACCAGCGCTGCTTGCTCGGCATCGCCCCCTACTGCTTCACTAGCTGCTTCACTAGCTGCATCGCTAGCGTTACCAGCTTCAGAAAGCTCAGGGTCCCCTTCAGCACGCGCGGCTTCTTCTGCTTTGGCCTCTGCTTTGGCCTGCGCTTGAGCTTGCACCGCAATGCCAAAAATGATGGCGGCTATCGTGCGCAGTACCATCGGATCGGTGGCAGACAAAATCTTGCTGCCGCGGGTGATCCACTGCGCCACTCGCTCTAGCGGATGCATCATCGGAGCATCCGACACAACATTGGGATCGGTGCTCACGGCTTTGTTGCTTGCCAGTTCTCCTGCACGTTCAACTTGGGAATGGGAGGTGCGCGCTTGCCCCTGACTTGGGGAGTCATTACGCGGGGATTTAGGAGACGAGCGCTTTTTCACCTGCTTAGAATAATCAAGAAGCGCGAAAAAGAGTCCAACTTCATTGTGTAATCAATAAAGTACTTACAAGGCTATCTTGTAATATTTGATAAATATGAAACTAGCCAATTTTCATATTATTCATTTTATGATTCAAAAACCCAAATAAATGCTGCTATCACCAGCCTTCTTGCCGCTTAAAGCGCCTGAAAACGCCATAAATAGAGGTTGGTAAATACTAACTTTCGCCCTTTAAATATTCTAATAAATTGTTATTTAAAAGCCTATTTTAATAATAATTAAGTTCAAAAAAATAATCACAATTTTGATTATAAATTAATCATCATGTTTGATTAAAAAATAATCAATAAATAGATTAAACGGTGTATCTTATTAATATCAATTTTGACTAATATTATCATTTAAAAATATCGATTTTTAACCATCATATCGGGTCTTTTTTGACTATTTTATGACCTTCACCCCCCCTAATTTTCCAAAATGAGCACTACAGATTACAACTTTAATGTGGATTTATTGATTTTTTATAGAAAATTGACTAAATTAGTCTCCATTTTTAAGCTAAAAATACAAATAAAGTAGCATTTTTCTCATTTTTCAGAATACACTTGTAAAAATTAGAATAAATAATCCTCATAATTACTATAAATAGCACCAATTTACACATTCTATGAGTGCTTTACGAGTATGTAATCCCTTAAAAACCAAGTTAGGCGTGTAATAGTGATGACTAAAAATGCGTTTTCTAAAGAATTATGTCTGCGTCTAATCGATCAGTATGGGCGTATGCCAAGTGCAGCCGTGGTGTGCAGAGACTTTAATTTGCGCGCGAATGATGTTTCAACGATTTCCCAAGAAACGGCCAGACGCTGGATGCGGGCCCTCTCCTTGCCAGAGATCGACAAGTTACAAATACTGATTCAATGGCTCAAGCTTGACCTCGGATTTTTAGATATCTTACCCAAACCTAGCAATTCCCCACCCTTGAATGCAGACCAAGGCACTTTAGAGGCATTGCATCTCAGAGACCCTGAATCAAGCCATCTGGAGTCCTTTGAGACGTATTTAGTGGGGGTTTTTCGCCAAACCGATGAGCGTGGTCGCCACTGCCTCATTAGCCTAGCGAAATCCTTACAAGAGCGCCCTCAACTATCGGATTTAGAGCCCCATTTACGCAATGCTGGAAACAAGAGCCTTACCGTCGTTCCTACGTCTAATTGACTTGTGATCGTGATGCGCCCTTGATGCGCCTCTACGATCTCTTTACAGATCGCTAAACCAAGACCCGTCCCAGGCACATTTTGAGGCGCATCTCCCCGATAAAAGCGTTCAAATAAATGCGCTTGATGCTCGGCCCCCATCCCTTTGCCATGGTCTTCAATACTCACGCCCACCCACCACTGGCCTTCTTCTTGAAGGCTAAACGTATTGACTCCAATCGGACTGCCCACCGGTGAATACTTCAAAGCATTGGAAAGGACATTAACAATTAAGCGCTTAAAACTTTCTGGGTGTAAACGCACCTCAGGCAAATGGTCATCAATGTGAGCCACGATATGACGCCCATCATCAGGCAATGAAAATTGCGATACCACCGCGCGCAAATAAATCGCTAAAGAGGTGGTTTGTAAATCCAGACCCTGTTGTATTTGATGATCTAGCCTGGATAAATCGAGTAAATCATTAATTAACTCAGCCATATTTTGAGACTGGCGCTCGATGACGCTGGCCATTTCCAGGAGCATCGCTGCAGTAGGCTGGTTAGGTCCTTTTAAGCGTTTGGTGAGCAGCTGGGCATAACCCCAAATACTGCTAATCGGTGTGCGCAATTCATGGGCAGCAGTAGACATAAAAGCACTACGCAATTGCTCTAACTCAGCCTCTTGAGTGATATCGCGCACGTATAGAACAAAACCACCATCTTCACCCTTCCGACACAGCAAGGTCAAAGTGCGTGGCAAAGGATGGCGCAAGCGTAGTAAATGAATTTGCTCGCTCGGGGTCAAGATACGCCGCAGAACAGCATCACTGGTGTGCTCGGCAGCTAACTGATTTTTTAATTGCGCTAATAAGAAATCAATAGTCTGACCAGTAAAGTCATCTTTTTGCAAACCCAATAAATTGACACAGGCGGGGTTAAGATAACCAATGACACCTTGCGCATTGACCTCAATAAAACCATCTGGGGAGAGTGCAAAAATCATCTCCAGTCGGCGATTACGCTGAGCTACTTGCTCTTCAAGACCTTCATGACGCAGTTGCAGACGTTGCAACATCCGCGCAAACTGGGTACTTAAGCGCCCCACTTCATCTTGTCGCAAAATTAAAGCACGCAGATGGTTTTCACCGCCCAGTTTGGGATCTCCCTGCTGCTCAATCGATACTGCTAAGCGTGTCAGATCTTCGAGGGGCATGGCCAGCTTACGACCTGCAAAAATGATGAGGGCTAGCAGGACTGCGAGTGTCAATCCAAGGATAAGAAGATACGGTGTGAAGAGTTGCGCAGTGAGCTCATCGCTCCAGTTCACGCGCTCGCGCAAAGTTAAGTGCAGTTGCAAGCGATCTAATGGCGACTGCAGACGCAATTGCCCCTCAATAACTTTCCAAGGAGAATTCTTTGCAGACAATCTGGTTAACAAAGAATCGGTGCCTAGTGGTGAGCGTTCAATGTCACCGACCATCTCCGCAATTTCCGCACTCTGTTTTGGATTTTGCACTATGTCTTGACCAGCCTTATTCCCTAAACTCCACGCATTGGCGTCACTGCGACCTTGAAAAAGACGGCTGATTAACACCTCTAGTGGCAAGCCCATCAACAGTAATCCTGCTGGCTTTACGCTCCCTGTATAAAAAATAGGTTGCACTAGTGCAAGGATGTGACTGCCACCAACCATCAGAATTTGTGCTTGGCCTGTTTTTTCTTGAAAGCCTAAACGAATGAGCGCATCGTATTCAAGGGCAGGTGGCGCTCCTTCAACTGAGCTAAATAATAAATTTTTCTCAGGATCATAGGCATAAATACTCGCGAGCTCTTGGAGCACCAAAGGGTGATTGTTAATCAGTGCAAATAATAAATTTTGCTGGTTTACTTTTTTCGTCAAGCCACCTTGCAAAATAGGATGGTTAGCTAAAGAAGTAAATTCGCTGTTGGTCCGGTTGAGGTAGACCTCAACGATTTCACTTTGAATCACATGCTCGCGCTCTAGTTGCGCGTAAATATTTTGCTCAACTAAGTTACGTGAAATCTTTAAGGATCCCAGGAGAATGATGGAGAGCACAATAAAAGCAATCGCAATCAACCACACCAAAATTTGATGTCGTAATGAAGAGTAGTGCCAGCGCTTAAATCGAGCAAACATAGGTGTAAATCAGATTAATGTTAATATTTAGCATGATTTATAGAAGTAGTGTTACAAGCTGCCAGAACCGCCAATCGCCCTAATAAAGAAATGATGTGTCAATTTTCAATCCAGCCCAGCTTGATCTATTTTGATTGATTTATCCACTAAGACCAAATCTTTTTCCGTTTTCTAGTACATTATTCTCTTATGATCACAGATGATGCCTATGTTTCAACGCGAGAAGCGGCAGAGCTTTTAGGTATCTCTTTACGCACGGCGCAACTGTGGGTTGAATCTGGAGTATTGCTGGCCTGGAAAACCAGTGGTGGTCATCGCCGAATCTTGCGTCAGTCCGTTGAGAAAATTTTGCTTGAGAAAGCCAGGCTCAGTGAAGCCTCTGAGCAGTCATCCCTAGCAGACTCCCCTCATTTACGCATCGTGCTTGTGGAAGATGATCCGGACTTATTAAAGCTCCTAGAACTCAGCTTAGGGGCTTTTGAGCATCCCGAGCAATGGCCAACCCTCGTACGCAGCGCTAAGGATGGGTTTGAAGGCCTTATTTTGATTGGGCAATTTCGCCCCCATATCGCGATCGTCGATCTCAATATGTCAGGTATGGACGGCTTTCGGATGATTGCTTCCATGATTGGCAGTGAAATTGCTCCCGAACTGATTTTGGTCAGCACTGCCCTCAGTAGCGAGGATATTACTGAACGCGGGGGCTTACCTAGCGGTATTGAAATTTTGTTCAAGCCCTACTCTTTAGCAAGCCTTGAAGCCAAAATTCGGGAGCATTTGCCCCTTAAATACTAGTGCGCTGCACAAATTGGATAAAAATGGCATAATTTAAGTATCATTTTTATCATTTTTTAGGGTCGCTATAGATCTACTGCTCAAGCACTTAGGATAATTTGACGGCCAAATCCCCCCTCACCCCCCTTCTCCATAGGTGGTTTATCTTCCTTTGTCATCAAAAAGGCAGGGCTGGTCCCTTTTTGCGCGAATTTGCAGCACAAAGCTGCATCGTCCTTTCTCTTATCGTGTTGGCGAGCCCAGCCTCCATTGAAGCGGCTCCTCGTGCTGCTAGTACCGAACCTGCTTCAACAGTTAGTCCGACTGGCAAAAATGCCAACAGCCCACTTAGCAACCCTAGCAGTCTATTGCCCAATGTTGCGAAAACTCCCTTAACTATTGCTAATGTTTGCGAGCGCGAGAAGTGTGAACTCATGGTGCTAGTGGGCGGCCCCATTGACAAGGTCTTGATGGATGAATTTGTTAAAAATACGGAAAGCTTACCGGCCAACACCACGGTATTAATCAATAGTAGCAATGGTGATTTATCTACCGCAATCAATCTGGGTAAAAAGATTCGTCAAAAACAATTTAATACCCGCATTGGTAAGGCGAGCAACAATGGCACAAACCTCATTAAAGAAAATGGCGTTTGCCTTGGTGCATGCGTTTTCAGTTTGATGGGTGGCATCCAAAGACAGGTCGATGCCTCTGATCAACTGGGTGTCTATGCCCTCAAATCGGCTAGCAAAAGCACTTTGAGCGAATCTGACCTCAAGGCTGCTTTGGCACAAATTCGCAATTATTTAGTACAGATGGGAGTCAGTCGCTACTTCTTAGATTTTTTAGTCGCCATCAAAGGCAATGACCTCACCACACTGACTCAAGCTAATGCAAAATTATTTAATATCGATAACACTTCAAAGGCTCAGCCTTTGCCTTGGCGTATCCAAGCCTTAGATAACGGCGTACTGATTGGCCTTAATTCTCAAACGCAGATCAGCGAACAATTTAGCGTGACGCTCGGAATCACGCGCCAGGACCGTGAATACCGCCTCACGATCTTCATTAAACCCAATCAGGAACAAAATAAGCGCGAGGCTTTGATTGAGCTATTAAACCAAAATCCTAAGCTGATTATTTTGACGGGGAAAAACTTTACCCCGAAGATCCTGCAGTCTTGGAAAGTCAGCACCACTGGTGTTCAAGCTGCTTATCTAATTAGTGAAGAAGAGTTGCTTGGACTGATTGCCCGCATCGATTTTGAAGTAGAGCTGCCAGGACTAGGTAATAACAATTTAGGGATAGATCACATTACCCGCTTTGGAACCCAAGGCCTTCGAGGTTTTTATACCGCATCCAAAAAATAAGGGCTCTTCACTAAATGAAGGCACTGAGGCCCAAGTTTCATGAAGTATTTACCCTAGCGGCAATTGTCTGTTTTAATTCTTTATCATGCGCCCCAATTACTCTCCGATACAAATCCTTTTTGGCATCATACTAAGCTTAGGTTTAAGCGCTGCTGCAACCCCTCTTTTTGCAATGACCTTTCAAATGCAAGAGCGCTGTGTTTTAGGCTTGCAACCCGAGTGCCAAAATATGGTTCTCGCAGTGGGCGCCATAGATAAAGATAGCGCAGCCCAATTTAAGTCTTATGCATCTCACCTACCCCGCGGGACTTGGGTAGCGATGAGTAGCCCCGGCGGTAATTTATTGGGCGGAATGCAACTGGGAATGGCCATTCGAGAGCTTGGCTTTAATGCCACGATTGGCAATACCGACCATAGTCCACCAGATTGTTTATCTGCCTGCGCATATGCCTTTGCAGGCGGCATTGCGCGTCGACTAAGCCCAGGCAGTCGCTATGGCTTGCATCAATTTAGAGGGGCAGAAACGGAGCTTAGCGCCTCTACCGCTCAGCAACTGAGTACGGTACTGGCAAAGTATTTAGATGGCATGGGGGTCGATCGACGGGTGTTAGATATTGCCCAAATGACTACGAGCGACAAGGTCACCATTTTGAGCATGGCCCAGGCGCGGCAATACCAAGTCGATAATGCTGGTCAATCTCCCTATCCCCGCTGGCGCCTAGAAGTTATGCCCGATGGAAAACTACTCACTGTGAATCATCTGGTTTCTCAAAAAGCGAAGTTGGGTATCACGCTCGCTTTTGTTCCAGCCAATCAGGGCATTGCCTGTTTAATTTTTTATAAGAGTGATGATGGCCAGGCTTTTACTGAAAAAATCATACATCGCATGCAGATTCAGGGACAAAGCTTTACCCTCCAGCAGGCTAATGATTGGCAGCTAAAAACAGGCGGGTATCAGGCCGTCCTCATAATATCTAATAGTTTGCTGGAAGCACTGACACGCGCACCGGAAGATACCGTCGTGACTTTAAGTGGTGAATTTAATCGCCCACCAAATTCAGTAGCTGCGCCAGTTGAGGCTTACTTTGGTGTGGGTAACTTAAAAAATACACTTAACGCCCTCTCTAAAAAATAACTGTCTAGTGCAACTGTTTTTTTGTCTTTAAAGGGGCTTGATCACTCGGGGAATCCCTATCACCAACATCAACACCATCCTCTGGTGCTGCCCCTTGATAAGCACTTAATTGGGATGGTGAAGTGATGTCACCATCTAGCTTTATTTTGCTCCATTGCGCTTGCATGACCAATTTATCGATCAAGGTACGCATCGTGTGCATGGTGTTCATTGCTAAACTTAAATTGATATTTGCGCCGCCAGCTAATGTCAAGTCTAGTGATAAAACCTGGGTCTGCTCTATCAAGGAAATCTGACACTTAGCATCAATTACCAATATAGGATCAGCTCCCAAAGGAAATCGGGTAGCCGCTTCATAGTGAACACTAAAATCTGCCTGCTCTTGCATTGTTTTTTGTTGAAATTGCACGATAGCCTTCGCTGCTACCGGAGGATGTGATTGTTCTAATTTTTTCTCTAATAATTGCTCGGTAGCACTCAAAATAAATAAGGCGATGCGGCGCGTTAACCAAAAACGGAACTCCGAATCATCTGCCGTATTAAAACGAAATAGCAAACGATCTTCATTTGCCTGATAAGTGCCGTTAAATTGTTTAATTGTCATATATATTCGCGATGCTCTAAGACCGTATTTCAGAAGAGGATACTAGAAATCATACTTTTTAATATCGCCGCAAACCCAATATTCGTGCTGATTTAATCAAGAGAGTGCGGTATAGTTTATCTATAGTCCTATTTTAATAAATCATCGTATTGCACATCATGGAAGATCTCTGAATGCATTTAAGTCTATCTAAGATTCGATACCTCCTACCGCTGGTAGCAAGCTTAATACTGCTTGCCTGCAGCCAAGAGAAGGATGCAGTCAAAACAGAAGTCTGGGTGCCTGACACGAAGGTTGTCAAACTACCCATGGAAGAATATGCAACGATTCCATTTAATACTACCCGGGAAGAGGCTAAAGATAAATTTGGCTGCACCGCCTATGAGCTCTCCTTTAACTGCAAAATTACAGCCGATGGCAAAGAAGAGGCTTTTTGGCTCATCTATAACGAAGCGGGTCGCCTAGTCCTCATGAAAAAGGAATTAGGCTATTTTAATAAAGAGGTAGCCGATACCATCATTGAGCGTTTTACTATTAAATATGGCCTTGACTACATGCCCTCCGAAGGCCAGGAGAGCGCCTTTGCTGCTGGCATTCGTAAATCTAAAACCTATATATTTGGTGGTGGCCAAGTTGCATTCCAAATTGGACGCAGCCTCAATAACCGTAATGAGTTGATGTTGATTTACTACTTCCCTGAAGATGTAGGAACCACCTTTGCGAAGAGTGTCATGAATTAAAGTACCGCTTTTCCTGGCTTTAATTGCTCTGCAATAAAATTAATCTCTGGTAAGTCAGTGCCTACTCCGCCTGAATCCTTTACTTCGTAAGCCCAAGCCAAGATTTTAGCGATCGCCTCAAATAGTGCCATCGGAATCGCTTCACCAATTTCTAGCTGACTATAGAGATAACGTGCTAGAGGAGGAATCTGCGCGACTGGGACATCATTCTCTCTGGCAATTTCTTGAATGCGCAGGGCAATCAAATCCGCACCCTTGGCGACCACAATCGGCGCTGCCATTTTTTCGATGTCATAGCGCAGTGCCACTGAGTAGTGATCCGGGTTGGCAAGGACCACATCTGCGCGCTCGATAGCAGCCATCATCCGCGAGGAGGCAATTTGTCTTTGTTTTTGACGTAAACGCTGCTTAATTTCCGGAGATCCCTCTGACTCCTTCATCTCTTGCTTCATTTCTTCCGGACTCATGCGCACTTGCTTGCGGAAATTAAACCATTGCAACCAACCATCTCCAATGGCAATGAGCATGAGTGGCGCCATCAACAACATAAAGCCATTCATTATGAAGTGGGTCGTATGCAATAGCGCTGCATCAAAATCTTGGCTCACAAGCGCTCGAATATATACAAAAAGCCCAAACAGATAAGCTAGGCCGATACCCATTACGAGCGCTGTTTTGATGATGTTTTTTAATAACTCTGTAAGAGAATTTAAAGAAATGAGTCTGCCAATGCCCGCAATCAAATCCAGTCTATTTAAATCAAATCGGGCCGCAAAATAAGGGCGAAAATTGACCAAGGACAAAGGTGCCAAGACACTGACCAACCAAAGCGGAAAGAAAAAGAGTGACAGTAGTATTAATACGACGATCACGGGACCGCTCACCCACTCTTGAATATGGTCAAGTAATTTCACTGGCTCGGCAAAGGTAAGACTGGATTTGGTCATTAAGACCAATTGTTGGACCAGCAAGGGCCCTGTTGAAATCAAAAATACAATGAAGACCACCAGCAGTGCAAACGTCGCGATATCTCTGGACTGCGGCAGTTGACCTTCTTCACGAGCGCGTAGAATTCGCCGTTCACTCGGCTCTAATTCCCGCTCTTGAGCGTTATCACCAGATTCTGCCAAAACACACTCCTATGCTATTAGGCTATAGGATAAAGCAAATAATCTAGGTATTTGTGGTGAAACTAGGCTGAATTGACTTACTTGGGGCTTACTGGGACTTACTGGGACTTACTTTAAGCGCTATGGGATAGGATTGTGGCCATAGGCTCTGCTACACCGCCGCCTCTGCCATAGGTTGCACTTGAGGTGTTTTGGGCCATAGATGATGCCTGCTCAGCAGCCTTACGATTCATTAAATTGTCTATCAAAATTGCATTTTGTTGATGACTTTTTAATGCAATATCGAGCAAACTCATGAGTTCTTTTTTTTGCTCTTGTGGATACTTCTCCAGATCTTCCTTTAACTGCGCTGGTCCATTGGGGTACTCGTAAATTCTACTCAGCGTATTTTGAGCCAGTCTTAAAGCATAAGGCAAGTTTTCTATATCGCTAAGCTCTAATAACCCATGCAGGCCCTCAAAGGAATCTACTATGCTCATTAAAAACGAGCGAGTCTCATCAAATGGTTTTAATGTGACTCGCTGCGTATCTAACATTTTAGTACCTTATTTCAGTAAATCAGAGTAACTATATTAATACTAAAATTACTTAGCACTTATTAAACATTATCAAAAACAACACTATTGATGGTTACGTTATCAAATGCACCTCCTGAGCCACTATAGGCAGCCATTGCGGTTATCTGACCTGCTGTCAGCGCTGCAGCACTACCGGCAGAGATGCCAGTAATTTGCGCTGTCGTAAAGCCTCGTGCTGCCGTGGTTGTTAATAAAGCAATATTTGTCGCGCCAAGAAGATCAATCTTCGCAATGGTTAAACCAGCAATCTGTCTTGATGTTAAGCCTGGAACAGCACCCGCAGCAAAACTAGCTAAAGTAGCTGTCATGGCATTTAATGCTCCTGTTGTAAATCCAGCAATTGCGGTCTGGGTTACAACTGCTAACTGAGCTGCTGTAAGTCCTGCAGCATTCGAAGCAGTCATAGCGCCAGTCTGTGTAGCTGTCATTGCTGCAATTTGACCTACATCCAGCAGAGCCACAGTTGCAGCAGTTAAACCAGCAATTTGGGTAGTTGACAGGTATGGTACGACAGCATCAGTGATGTCATCAACAACAGTAGAGGTCAAGTTATTAAGCTGAGCAGTAGTAAAGCCACTGATCTGATCGGACGTAATTGCTGCGATTTGAGTATTCAATAACGCCGCTGTCATTGTAGTTGTCATGCCTGCTATCTGAGCTGTAGTCAATCCAGGGATTGCGCCAACAACCAATCCAGCAACTTTAGTACCCATGGTATTGATCTGCGTAGAGCTTAAACCAGGCAATTGGCTTGAAGATAAATATCCAAGCTGAGTTTGTGTCAAGGCATTAATGTTAGCAGTTGTTAAGCCAGCAAGTTGTCTTGAGCTGAGAGCTCCTAATTGAGCGCTAGTCAATAAGGCCATGTTGGTCACACCAAGCCCATTTAATTGAGTAGTACTCATTTCAGCAAGTTGAGCGGTAGATAATACCGCTAAGTTAGCTGCAGTTAATCCGGTTAATTGAGCTGTAGTCAAGCCAGTAATTGCTGAAGTACTGATTTTCCTAATATTATCAGTGCCCAGAGCATTGAAAGCCGCAGTAGTAAAGGCTCCAACCTGACTAGATTCTAAAAGTTGAACTTGCTCAGTACCAAACGCCACTGAATAAGTTGCATCTAGTGCTGCAATTTGTTTTGTAGATAATCCTACGATTGCATCTGTACTAATTTTTTCAATATTATCCGTTCCCATTGATGCAAAGGCTGCAGTACCCAAAGCGCCAATCTGATTTGAGGTGAGCAAGGCCGCTTGGGTCGTTGTCAAGCCTACTGCATTAGCAGATGTAAGACTGGCTATCTGAGTAGTACTCAAAGCGCCAAGCTGAGTAGCAGTTAAGACTGATACTGCTCTTGTTGATAAAGCTGCTAGCTGCGCAGTGGTGAGTGCAGCAGTTTGTGTAGTTGACAGGCTCGCTACCAAATCAGAATCTAAGGCGCTTAGTTGGGCAGTAGTCAAGCCTGCTATCGCACTAGTAGACAAACCTAAAATAGCACCCGTTGAAGCGCCCGCGGTCAAGGCGTTCAACGTATCTGTAGTCAT
>CANISN010000025.1 GCA_947470165.1 Burkholderiaceae bacterium
CTTAACATATAACGATTAAACCATACGCATAAAATCCCTTCCACTATGGATGATCGTTCCCGCGCCTTATTAAAAACCCTCATCGAGCGCTATATCGAAGAGGGGCAGCCTATTGGCTCGAGAACCCTATCTCGGTTCTCGGGCTTGGATCTATCTGCAGCTACGATTCGTAATGTGATGGCTGACTTGGAGGAAATGGGGTTGGTGACCAGTCCCCATACTTCCGCTGGGCGTATCCCTACCCCCAGAGGCTATCGCCTCTTTGTCGATACGATGGTAACTGTTCGCCCCCTAGAAGAAATTGCTGCTCGGGTGATGGAAAAAGGGCTTTTACCGGACTCTCCACAAAGGGTGATGAATTCAGCTGCACAAATTCTCTCTAATTTGACCCATTTTGCTGGAGTGGTTATGACACCCAAGCGAGCCCAGGTGTTTAAGCATATCGAGTTTTTAAGATTGGGCGAGGGCAAGATCTTGCTCATCATGGTCACTCCAGAGGGAGATGTTCAAAACCGCATCCTGCCAACCACGCAAGACTACACACCAAGCCAGTTAATAGAAGCGGGAAATTACATCAATATGCAGTTTGCTGGCAAGAGTTTTGCTGAGGTTCGGGCACATCTCGCTTCAGATCTGGATAAGTTACGCAGTGATATCTCAGGTTTAATGGCATTGGCATTGCATAGTGGTGTTAGTGACTATGGAATGGGTCAAGGGGATATGCTGCTATCCGGTGAGCATCGCTTGCTGAATGTGGGTGACCTGAGTGCCAATTTAGATAAGTTGCGCAAAATGTTTGACATGCTTGAGCAGAAATCAGTTTTAATGCAGTTACTGGATGTTTCGAGCCATGCAGATGGCATCCAGATTTTTATTGGCGGTGAGAGTGATCTACTACCCTATGAAGATCTGGCAGTCATTAGTGCACCTTACAGTGTGGATGGCCAGATCGTGGGGACCTTGGGTGTAATTGGACCAACCCGTATGGCGTACGATCGCGTCATTCCGATAGTCGACATTACCTCTAAATTACTATCCGGTGCGCTGAGCTCCTGATGGCAAAAACTTTTTCTTCTTATTCCCTTTAATTCAGACGGATCCCCCTTGAATCAAAATCCTCATTTACGTCCTGCGAAGACAGCAGTTTTGTTGTTGAACTTAGGTACGCCTTCTGAGCCAACAGCTAAGGCGGTGAGAGCGTACTTAAAAGAATTCTTATCCGATCCTCGCGTAGTTGAAATCCCGCAGATTATTTGGTGGTGGATTTTAAATGGCATTATTTTGCCCATCCGGAGTAGCGCCTCAGCAAAGAAATACGCTTCGATTTGGTTGCCAAAACTGGGCTCTCCACTAATGCATTATTCCCGCTTACAAGCTAAAGAGTTGAGCGAGAAATTCGCTCATCATGGGCAAGTGGTATTGGTAGATCTGGCGATGCGCTATGGCCAGCCCTCTACCCAGCAAGCCCTTGAAGCCCTTCAGGCACAAGGTATGGAGCGTCTTTTACTGCTACCAATGTATCCACAGTATTCAGCGACTACTACAGCATCGAGTTTTGATGAAGTATTTCGTGTTCTCGGTACATGGCGCAACCAACCAGAGTTGCGTCTTGTAAAGCACTATCACGATAATTCTGCGTACATCGCTGCATTGCGCGACCAGGTAACGAGCGCCTGGGCTAAAGATGGACGCCCTGATTTTGCTACCGGGGATCGCTTGGTGATGTCTTTTCACGGGTTGCCTAAGCGCAATTTAATGAAGGGTGACCCCTACCATTGCGAGTGCTTAAAGACAGGCCGCTTACTTGGTGAGTCTTTAGGCTTAGAGCCCGGACAATATTTAGTGACCTTTCAATCTCGCTTTGGTAAAGCGGAGTGGCTCAAGCCCTATACAGCGCCAACGATTGAAAAACTTGGTAAAGAAGGCTGTCAGCGTATCGATATTTTCTGTCCAGGCTTTCCAGCGGATTGCTTGGAAACCTTAGAGGAGATTGCGATGGAAGCGCGTGAGATTTTTCTAGAGCATGGCGGGAAAGATTACCGCTACATTCCTTGCCTTAATAGCAATCCAAAGTGGATTGATGCGATGCATGACATTGCTCAAGAGCATTTATCTGGATGGAGTCTGGGCGTGGAGTCCGATGCAATATTAGCTGAGCGCGATCGTTTAGCCGAGCTGGCTAAGGCCAACATTTCTTAAACTCAAGCGCACTTGAAATTGCCTTGATTGACCCCATATTATTGAGAAGAAGCCATTCTGAGAGAAAAGTGAATTTGCACCTATGACCCAAGAAAATCCAAATCCAGCCTCTGAGCAAGAAAATATCTCCCCAGATACTCATGCTGAAGGTAGTGCTGAGGCGGCTCAAGCCGCGGAAGTAAAAACCCCGGAGCAAGAAATCGCCGAATTAAACCAAAAGCTTACAGAGATGCAAGATAACTATTTGCGCGCTAAGGCCGAAGGTGAAAATATTCGTCGCCGTGCTGTGGAAGATGTCTCTAAGGCTCATAAGTTCGCAATTGAGAGTTTTGCTGAACATCTTGTGCCTGTAACAGATAGCTTATATGCTGCCCTCAGTGCTGAAGCGGTTGATGCCAAGGCCTTTAAGGAAGGGCTAGAGATCACCTTGAAGCAGTTGTTATCTGCCTTTGAAAAAGGTCGTATGACCGAGATTAATCCTGTCGTAGGTGAAAAGTTCGATCCCCATCATCACCAGGCAATTGCTTCCCTACCTTCAGATCAGGAGGCCAACACTGTGATTTCAGTACTCCAGAGGGGCTATTCCATTGCTGATCGTATTCTCCGCCCAGCCTTGGTCACTGTCAGCGCACCCAAATAAGTCGTTTAAAACCTCTTCATTAAGGGTTTTCTAGATTTATTCCTCAAGAGCAGTGTTTTTGCATCAAAAGAGATAAAAAAGGCAGATTTCTGCCTTTTTTGTACTTTTAGCCCTTGAATTCCCTTTTTTTGACCCCATTTATTGAATATCGATTTATTCGTATTTTTACGAAATTACACATAACTTAATTTTTTGGAGCCATCATGGGCAAGATTATCGGAATTGACTTAGGAACCACGAACTCGTGCGTTTCCGTTGTTGAAAACAATGCACCTAAGGTTGTTGAGAACGCCGAAGGTGGTCGTACAACCCCATCCATCATTGCTTACGTAGAAGATGGTGAAGTATTGGTTGGTGCACCTGCAAAACGCCAATCAGTAACCAACCCTAAAAACACGATTTATGCAGTAAAGCGTTTGATGGGTCGTAAATTTTCCGATGCAGAAGTGCAAAAAGACATCGGTTTGATGCCTTACAAAATTGTTCAGGCAGATAATGGTGATGCTTGGGTTGAAGCGCGCGACAAAAAAATGGCGCCACAGCAAGTGTCTGCAGAAATTCTGCGCAAAATGAAAAAGACTGCCGAAGATTACCTCGGCGAAGAAGTGACTGAGGCAGTGATTACTGTTCCTGCTTACTTCAATGATAGTCAACGTCAAGCAACTAAAGATGCTGGTCGTATCGCTGGTTTGGATGTGAAGCGCATCATCAACGAGCCAACTGCAGCAGCATTGGCATTCGGCTTAGATAAACAAGATAAGGTTGATCGTAAGATCGCTGTATATGACTTGGGTGGCGGTACGTTTGACGTATCCATTATTGAGATTGCTAACGTTGATGGCGAGAAGCAATTTGAAGTGCTCTCTACTAACGGCGATACCTTCCTGGGTGGTGAAGACTTTGACCAGCGCATCATCGATTGGATCATTGCCGAGTTTAAGAAAGAGCAAGGCGTTGATTTGAGCAAAGATGTATTAGCTTTGCAGCGCTTGAAAGATTCTGCTGAAAAAGCCAAGATTGAATTGTCATCCGCTCAGCAAACAGAAATTAATTTGCCATACGTGACTGCGGATGCAGGCGGGCCTAAGCATTTGAACTTGAAGCTCACACGCGCTAAGTTAGAGTCTTTAGTAGAGGAGTTGATCAATCGTACGGCTGGCCCTTGCTTGACTGCAATTAAAGATGCTGGTGTGAATCCTGCTGAGATCGACGACGTAATCTTGGTTGGTGGTCAAACCCGTATGCCTGCTGTTCAGGACAAAGTAAAAGAGATTTTTGGTAAAGAGCCACGCAAGGACGTGAACCCAGACGAAGCGGTTGCTGTTGGCGCTGCGATTCAGGGCTCGGTATTGTCTGGCGATCGTAAAGACGTATTGCTCTTGGACGTAACTCCATTGTCATTGGGTATCGAAACCTTGGGCGGAGTCATGACCAAGATGATTCCAAAGAACACTACTATTCCTACTAAGCATTCACAGGTATATTCCACTGCAGAAGATAACCAGCCTGCGGTAACCATTAAGTGTTTCCAGGGTGAGCGCGAAATGGCTGTCGCTAACAAATTACTCGGTGAGTTTAATTTGGAAGGCATTGCTCCAGCACAACGCGGTATGCCACAAATTGAAGTGACCTTTGATATTGATGCCAACGGTATTCTTCACGTAACTGCAAAAGACAAAACGACTGGCAAAGAGAATAAAATCACCATTAAGGCCAACTCTGGTTTAACTGAAGAAGAAATTCTGCGGATGGTGAAAGATGCTGAAGCCAATGCTGATGAAGATAAAAAAGCATTGGAATTAGTTACGGCTCGTAACACGGCTGATGCTTTGGCGCACTCCACGAAGAAAGCTTTGGAAGAGCATGGCGCTTCACTAGAGGCGTCTGAAAAAGAGGCTATCGAAGCTGCCTTGAAAGAGTTAGACGAAGCGATCAAAGGTAGCAATAAAGCTGTAATTGAGACAAAGACCGAGGCTTTGGGTAAGGCAAGTCAGAAGTTGGGTGAAAAAGCCATGGCTGCTGAACAAGCTAAAGCTGGTGGTGGTACTTCCGCTCCGGGTGCGGCTCCTGGTAGTGCAAAAGGCGCGGCTCCAGATGCTGACGTGGTGGATGCAGATTTCAAAGAAGTTGATGAAAAGAAGTAATCTCAGATATTGAAAGCCATTTAACGTAGCTTAGAATTACTTAAAATAACAAGTCGGCCTCGTGCCGACTTGTGTCATTCAGGTTGTCGAGAGGAATTTTGTGTCTAAAAGTAAACGCGATTATTACGAAGTGCTTGGTGTTGCAAGAGGCGCTAGCGATGAAGAGCTGAAAAAAGCTTACCGAAAATTAGCAATGAAGCATCACCCCGATCGTAATCCGGATAGCAAAACAGCAGAAGCGCAATTTAAAGAAGTTAAAGAGGCTTATGAAGCATTAACTGACCCCAATAAACGTGCTGCCTATGATCAATATGGTCATGCGGGCGTTGATCAGTCGAGTGGTTTTGGCGGTGGTGGCTTCGGCGGTGGCGG
The DNA here is from genome assembly GCA_947470165.1 of Burkholderiaceae bacterium. Taxonomy (GTDB): domain Bacteria; phylum Pseudomonadota; class Gammaproteobacteria; order Burkholderiales; family Burkholderiaceae; genus Polynucleobacter. The sequence goes on from CANISN010000025.1 coordinate 5,356, forward strand.
TGGTTTTGCAGATGCCTTCGGCGATATTTTTGGCGATATCTTCGGGCAAGGTGGCGGACGCCATGCAGGGCCACAGGTATATAAGGGGGCTGATTTACGTTACAACATGGAGATCACTCTCGAGCAGGCAGCCGAAGGCTACACAACCCAAATTCGGGTGCCTAGTTGGAGTAATTGCAAGTCATGTCAAGGAACTGGTGCTGAGTCTGGAAGTAAGCCAGAAAAATGTACGACGTGTGATGGTCATGGCCAAGTGCGTGTACAGCAAGGCTTCTTCTCGATGCAGCAAACTTGCCCTAAGTGCCGTGGCACTGGTGAATACATTCCTAAGCCATGCAAAACTTGCCATGGTAGCGGCAAGCTTAAAGAACAAAAAACTCTGGAAATCAAGATCCCCGCTGGAATTGATGATGGTATGCGCGTACGCTCTGTGGGTAATGGTGAGCCAGGTATCAATGGTGGTCCATCTGGCGATCTCTATGTAGAAGTGAGAGTAAAACCCCACAAGGTATTTGAGCGTGATGGCAGTGACTTGCATGTCCAGATGCCGATCTCTTTTGCTACCGCAACAATTGGTGGTGATATAGAGGTACCTACTCTTTCAGGGCGCGTTGAGTTCCCAATTCCTGAGGGTACGCAGACTGGTAAAACATTCCGCTTGCGTAATAAAGGTATGAAGGGCTTGCGCTCAACTATCGTTGGTGACCTGTTTGTTCACGTTGCTATTGAGACTCCAGTCAAATTAACTGATGAGCAGAAAAAATTACTGCAGAAATTTGATGACAGTCTCAAATCCGGCGGTGACAAACATAACCCTCATCAAAAGGGTTGGTTTGATGGCGTCAAAAGCTTTTTTAGTTAATCAGTAGTTACGAAGCTTAACCAGCAAAGCCGTGTTCTGGGCCGGGGAACTTTCCAGATTTCACTTCTCGAACATAGGCTTTGACTGCCGCCTCAATAGATGCATGACCATCCATAAAGTTTTTAACAAATTTCGGTGGTTTGCCAGGGCTAATGCCCAACATATCTTGAAGCACCAATACCTGCCCAGAGCAATCTGCTCCTGCCCCAATTCCGATAGTTGGAATAGATAGTGATTCAGTAATACGTTTTCCCAGTGAAGAGGGAATGGCCTCGAGCACAATCATCTGGGCGCCAGCCTGCTCGCAAGCAATAGCTTGTTCCAGCATGAGACTGGCTGCGTCCTTAGACTTACCTTGAACTTTATAGCCGCCTAAGACATGAACAGACTGAGGTAGGAGACCTAAGTGTGCGCAAACAGGCACACTACGTTCTACTAAATATCGAATGATGCCGATCTGCCAATCACCACCTTCAAGTTTGACCATATCAGCACCAGCACGCATGAGTTCAGCTGCTGAATCGAGTGCTTGAACGGGGTCACCGTAACTGGCAAAGGGAAGATCTGTAATCACAAAAGCATGTGAATTAACACGAGCTACACATTCTGTGTGATATGCCATTTGCTCAACAGTGACAGGAGTTGTGCTGCTATGACCTTGAATAACGTTACCTAGAGAATCTCCGATGAGGATAGTTTCTACTCCGCAGCGATTTAACAATGCGGACATGGTTGAATCGTATGCTGTCAGCATCGTTATCTTCTCGCCCTCAGCACGCATTGAGAGGAGCTTAGAAATCGTAATTGGCTTGTCGCCCTGTAAGTAACTCATGGCGTGAGTTTAATGAATTAATGCGCTGATGGGCTATAAACAGCTTTTTCACCACAATTACAGTTTCGGCAGGGGAGTTTTTCAATTCGCTGGTCGGCAACTTGGGGTAAATAGGCTTTGAGCTCTCCCCAGTTGGGTAAAAAGAAATCAGGGGCAATCTCTAAGAGAGGCAATAGAACAAATGATCGTTCAGTGATTTTAGGGTGGGGAATGGTGAGCTCAGAATCTTCTTGAGATATGCCTTCAAAGGACAAAATATCCAAATCTAGAGTACGGGGTGCATTGGCATAAGGGCGCTCACGCCCAAATTCTTTTTCAACAGCTTGGCAGACATGTAAAAGACCATACGGACTTAATTGGGTCTCAATCTCAATCACTGAGTTGATATAGTCGCCTCCAGTTGCCTGAAATGGCGCGCTTTGATAGAAGCAGCTTTTAGTCAGAATTTGGAGTTCGCAACGCTGCGCAAGGCAAATGATTGCGTCAGTAATGAGTTGACGTGTATCGCCGATATTGCCACCAAATCCAATAAAAGCTCGAGCCATGGACATCCCAAACGAGAAAATTAAATGATACGAAACTACCAGACCTACTTTACTGAATTTTTCTCAAGTCTGCTTAGCTTGCTTCACCCTCGGTGGACGTAGTGACTTTAGCTTTTCTACGACGGCGTCGCTTGGTGGGGGAGGCACTATTGCCAGACTCGTTTTTAACGCTAGCCATTAATGCTTCTTGGCCGTCTGGGTCTACTTCAATAAAGTGAGTCCACCATTCACCTAAAGCGGCATTTTTCTCACCAGTAGCGCAACGCAACAGCATAAAGTCATAGCCTACTCTAAAGCGCGGGGATTCAATGAGGCGATAAGGGTAGCGTCCAACGCGCTTTTCAAAGCGCGGTTGCATGGACCAGATTTCTCGCATGTCACTCTCAAAACGACGCTGGATGACCATACCACTACTTTGGCTGGCTATCGTTTCATCCATCGCATCATGCAATGCGGGAATATTGGAAATTCCTTTGGCAATATTCTTTTTCCAATTACTCAGGAGATCTGGCCATAGCAGGCTGGCGAATAAGAATCCAGCTGAAACACTTTTGCCAGATTGAATGCGCTCATCAGTGTTAGCTAAAGCAATCCGTACAAAATCATTTGCTTCTTTAGATTCCACTTTGTCATCAAGGATATGGTCAAGCAAGGGGAGAAGACCATGATGTAGCCCCGCATCCTTTAATCCTTGAATGGCGGCCCATGAATACCCGGACATGAGGAGCTTGAGAATTTCATCAAACAGCCGCGCTGAAGGAACATCATGGATGAGCTTGCCTAGTTTTGCGATGGGCGCGCGTGTAGCGGCATCCAAGGTAAAACCTGTTTTAGCAGCAAACCGAATTGCACGGATCATGCGAATCGGATCTTCGCGATAGCGCTTAGCAGGGTCGCCAATCATACGTAAGGTTTTCTTCTGCATATCCGCCATGCCACCGTGATAGTCGAGTACGGTTTCAGTAGCAGGGTCGTAATACATTGCATTGATACTGAAGTCTCGGCGCGCAGCATCTTCATGCTGACTACCCCAAACGTTATCCCGCAGAATGCGACCATTTTCAGCTACATGCTCACCAGCGTTCTCTAGCAAGGCTCTGAAGGTCGATACCTCAATAATTTCAGGATGACCTTTACCGAAAAAGGTGACGTGCACAATTTGAAAGCGACGACCAATAAGTCGCGCCTTACGAAATAGTTTTTGTACTTGCTCAGGAGTTGCGTTAGTGGCTACATCAAAATCTTTTGGGCTAATACCTAAGGCTAAATCTCGTACTGCACCACCAACAATGAAAGCCTCATAGCCCGCTTGTTGCAATGTGTCCGTTACCTTTACAGCATTTTTAGAGAGCAGGTGGGGGTCAATACGATGGGATTTTTTGGGAACCCGTTTTGCCACACCCGATGTATGGGCGGCGGTATGTCGGACCATAGGGTCGCGACGCAAAATACGATTAATCAATTTGGTAATCATGAAAACAGTTCAAGTATGGGCCAGTGACGTTTTGTAGCTTCATCACGGAGGCGAGCATCTGGATTGGTGGCAACGGGATTACTGACCTTTTCCAGTAGGGGTAAATCGTTCAGGGAGTCTGAATAAAAATAGCTTTGAGGCAATTGATCTAGTGCTAAATTTTGACTGGCAAGCCAATCATCGACCCGTTGAATTTTCCCCTCCCGAAAACTCGGGATTCCCTTTACCTCACCAGTGAAATTAGCAAGAGGGTTATCTCCCACGGTAGCGGGTTCTGTAGCTACGAGATGTTCGATACCAAAACTTTCTACAATAGGTCGTGTAACAAAGCTATTTGTTGCGGTGACAACGCAGCAAAGATCGCCAGCATCCTGATGGCGCCTCACTAGGTCGACTGCTTCCTGACGGAGCTGACCGGTAATGACCTCTTGCATGAATGCGTCATGCCATTCCTTCAGTTGTGCGCGAGAATGTTCTGAGAGGGGCTTTAAAGCAAAGCGCAGAAATTTTTGGATATTGAGCTTGCCATCTTTGTAGTCTTGGTAAAAGCGCTCATTTTGCTGAGCATAGTATTTGCTATCCACTACACCAATGCGAGCCAAGAACTGCCCCCATTCATAATCGCTATCGCAGGGGAGGAGGGTGTGATCTAAATCGAACAGTGCTAATTGAGTCATTAATATTTATTTAGGCTGCAAGAGCTCTCTAACAAGAGGCAAAGTGACAGCACGTTTTGTTTCTAGTGAATAAGCATCCAAAGCATCTATTAAGGCCATCAGGTTGGGCATATCCCGATAAAAGCGATTGAGAAGCCAAGGTAGGACATCTGGCGATAACACCAAGCCACGCGCCTCGGCCGCTTGCTGTATTGCCTGTATTTTCTCATCATCGCCCAAAAGGTGGGTTTGAAAGATTAAACCCCATCCCAGGCGGGTACGTAGGTCCTCTCTTAGCTTGAGTGTTCCAGGAGCGCCATTACCGGCCATAAAAATATGGATAGCCTTACTCCCTTGAATTTCATTCAGAACCCGAAACAAAGAGGCAACGAGACGCTCATCAAGGCGGTCCACATCGTCTACGGTAATTACAGAGGGCTGATTGCTAGAACTCAGGGAGGGGAGTCGCTCCTCTAGGCGGACCCAAGAGATTGGCTCATGAGGTGTCAGGGAGATGTATTCCAGACCAAACCCATGTGCTGCGCTACCAATAGCGCTGAGTAGATGAGTACGACCAGAGCCTTCCGGCCCCCACAAATACATCCAGCGCTGATTTAGAGGATTTTCACTGGGAAGTCTTGGGAGATTGATTTCCCAGGATTTCACAAGATCTTGCAGGGTGGAGTGAAGTGCGAGATTGTCGCCGACTAAAAAATTATTTAAGCTAGGCGTAGGTGCATGACTAATATCAAGTGCAAATTGCCGTGGCAGCGGAGAGTTATTCATTGCTACAAAAATTTACTTTTGGTACCACGGGCTTTGGGTATAGCGAGACCATCCATACTGAAGCAACACTAAGCCGACTGCGCTGATGGGCAGTGCTAGAAGCACGCCAAAGAATCCAAATAATTTGCCAAATAATAGCAAAGCAAAGAGTACTGCGACCGGATGTAATCCAATTCGCTCACCAACCAAACGCGGTGTTAAGAAAAAGCCTTCAATGAACTGACCAAGTGCATACAGGACGATGACGCCGATGATTGGACCGCTAGGGCCAAACTGTAAAAGGGCTGCAAGGACTGCCAAGGTAAAGCCTAGAGTAATGCCGATGTATGGAATCACAATCATGATTGCAGTGAATACACCTAGGGCGACAGCACCTTGAATACCAATCACACTTAAACCAACGCTATAGAAAACTGACATGATAGAAATCACAATGAGCATGCCTCTGAGATATTGAGACAGCAAGCCATCGGCATGCATTGCCAGGTGGTGCACGGTATCTTGAGCGCGGAGCGGCACCATTTTTCTGACAAGCTTAAAGAAGTGATCCCAGTCAATCAGAAGATAAAACATCACAAACAAGATCAAAACAGCATTGACGAAGCCTGCAATCACAGAGCTACCAGACGTTAATACTGTCTCCAGAGTAGAGGATATGAGTGCATCAGAGTTATCGTTGAGATGCTCGGCAATCTTTTGGGTTGCGCTGGTCTTGAGCGTGGCCCAGTCAAAACTAATATGGAGTTCATTTAATTTAGGCCCAAGCCAGGATTGGGTGTTTTGGATCCAATCTGGAAACTGAGCCTTAATGAGGGGAATTTCAGTTTTAAGGAGGGTAATGAAGAGGGTCAAAATCGAAAATAGGACTGCCAGACCAATAATCATGGCAATCCCAGCAGCCGCTGCGCGGGGCAGGTGATGCTTCTCAAGCCACAGACAAACTGGGCGCAGAGCATAAGCCAGAATAAATGCAGTTAGAAAAGGGGTAAAAATTTCAGCCATCTTGCTCGAATCCTCTAGAATTCAATGATTCTACCGACCAAGTAGCGTTTCTTACTAATCTTCTATCTCTGCCATGACCTCATCTACTGATTCTTCCTCAAAAGGCCTTTCCTACCGTGACGCTGGCGTCGATATTGATGCCGGAGACGATTTGGTGGATCGCATTAAGCCTTTGGCCAAGAAAACCATGCGCGAGGGCGTGTTGGCTGGGATTGGCGGCTTTGGCGCCCTGTTTGAGGTGCCAAAGCGATACAAGGAGCCCGTTTTGGTTTCTGGTACTGACGGTGTTGGTACGAAGCTCAGATTAGCTTTTGAATGGAATCGTCACGATACGATCGGCCAGGATTTAGTGGCCATGAGCGTGAATGACATTTTGGTTCAAGGTGCTGAACCCCTCTTTTTCTTGGATTACTTTGCTTGCGGCAAGTTATCTGTTGATACTGCTGCAACTGTAGTGGGTGGCATTGCTAAGGGTTGTGAGCTCGCTGGCTGTGCGCTCATCGGCGGTGAAACTGCGGAGATGCCTGGTATGTATCCTCCTGGTGAATACGATTTGGCTGGGTTTGCTGTTGGTGCAGTTGAAAAATCCAAAATTATTAGTGGGGTAACAATTTCGCCGGGCGATGTAGTTTTAGCAATTGGCTCTAGCGGAGCGCATTCCAATGGCTACTCATTGGTTCGTAAAATTATTGAGCGTGCTAACGCTAAACCAACCGATGACTTGGGCGGTCGCCAGCTAGGTGATGTTGTGATGGCTCCTACACAAATTTATGTAAAGCCACTCCTCAAACTGATCTCTGAGATTAATGTAAAGGGCATGGCCCACATTACTGGCGGCGGTCTTGTAGATAACGTACCTCGCGTACTTCCTGAAAATACTCAAGCGGTATTGCATCGCGATAGCTGGCAAATGCCAGAACTCTTTCGCTGGTTACAGATGAAGGGTGGCGTGGCTGATTCTGAGATGGTGCGCGTATTTAATTGTGGTATTGGCATGGTGGTAATTGTGTCTACTGATCAAGCTGACACTGCAATCCAATCCCTCAAGGCTGAAGGTTTACATGCTTGGACGGTTGGCGAGGTTGTAGAGCGTCCTGCTAGCGCACCACAAACTATCGTTATTTAATACTCAGTAAAAGCCTATTTACCTAGGCTTTGCTTACAGTATTCTAAGGCCGCGTTTAACTCAGTTGGGTTGAACGGGTCAAATGTCTTTCTTCCAGCAATGGCTCGCAACCAAGTGAGTTGTCTTTTGCCTAATTGCCTTGTAGCTGCTAGAGCCTTGAAGCGCATTTCTGCTCGATCGACTTTGCCGTCCAAATATTCCCAGACTTGTCGATATCCAACCGATCGAATAGCAGGTAAGTCGGCATGAAGCTCTGGATTTTTTCTCAGCACCTCAACTTCTTCTAGTAGCCCCCCGCCCAGCATCTCATCAAACCGTTTTTCCAGATTCTGATGCAGGCGGGAGCGATCACTTGGCTCCAGTGATACCAGATCAATCCATTCGGGAATGGTAGACCCTTCTCTACCATCTTCACTTGGCGACTCCGCTAATAGTTC